>JALZAD010000024.1 GCA_030948555.1 Verrucomicrobiota bacterium
GCAATCTCGAAGAGCTGTTTGAAATGCAACTGCTGCGGCGCGCCGGTCACGATCCAGATCGTATCGCGTTTCAGGTCGTGAACGCGGTAATCGACAGTGGCTATGTCAGTTGTCGTGTAGTTGTAGCCGCCGTCGCGCTTGCGGATGATCGCGGGCTTATCTGCAAGCTCGGGGATGTCGCGGAAGAAGATGACGGCCGCGTCTTCGCTGATTTCCGCGATGCCGGATTTGAGGAGGCGATCGACCACGCCTGGCAGGCGGTCGTTGAAGAAGCTTTCGCCGCGCTGCATGTCATAGCGAATACCTAGGATCTGGTAGGCGCGCTCGAACTCGCCTAACGAAAGGTTCACGCACTCCTGCCAGATGGCGAGGTTCTCGGGATCGTTCGCCTGCAACTTAACTAACTCAGCGCGGCAAGCGTCCCGGATCGCGGGATCGGCCGTGGCGCGCTCGTTCGTCTCCTTGTAAATGCGGACGAGCTCGGCGATCGGTTCACTCGTTAGGCGTGCACGGTCTAACAAGTTCTTCCAGCCCCAGATGACCATCCCGAACTGTGTGCCCCAATCGCCGATATGATTGTCGCGGATGACGTCGTGGCCGAGGAACTCAGCGATGCGCGCGAGCGTGTCGCCCAGCACCGTGCTGCGGATGTGGCCGACGTGCATCGGCTTCGCAACGTTGGGCGAGCCGAAGTCAATCACGATGTGCTTCGGCCTTTCGACGCGGACAACGCCGAGCCGTTCGTCGTGCAGGAGCGCGGTGGCTTTCTGGGCAACGGCTTCGGAACGCAAGGTGAAGTTCAGGAATCCGGCGCCGGCGATCTGTGGCGGCTCGCAGAGTTCGTTCGGCGCGAACGCGTCGACGATCTGTTGCGCAACGACGCGGGGGTTTGCTTTGCGCTGCTTGCCGAGAACGAGCGCGGCGTTGCTCTGGTAGTCGCCGAAGCGCGGATCGGTCGCGGGAGTTAATTCCGCGAGCTCAGGCGGAAGGCCGGCGGCGCTGAGCGCTTGCGAGAGTTGTCGCGCGAGAAGCGCCTGGAAGGTTTCCACGGCTCGCCTACTTCTGTGGGCGGTCGCGGAAGATCGCGAGGATTTCGTCGGCCGATTGCGCGTTGCCGAGCGCTTCACGCGTGCCGCGGTCGTTGAGGAACTTGGCGATGGAAGCGAGCGTGCGCAGATGCGTCTGGAATTGATTCTTCGGCACAACGAAAAGAACAACGAACCTGACCGGCGCGTTATCGAGCGCATCGAACTCAATGCCCTGAGAAGAGCGGCCGAACGACGCGACGACCTGCTCGATTCGATCGGAGGAGCAATGCGGGATGGCGATGCCGAAACCGATCCCGGTGCTCATGGTTTCCTCGCGCTGCTTCAGGGAAGCGAGGATATTTTCGCGGTCGCTTTCTTTGATCCTTTGTTGCCTGACGAGGAGATCGATCAGCTCGACGATCGCGGCCCAACGCTCCGTCGCCACCATCTCGGGAATGATCTGCTCGGCAGATAATAGGCTGGCCAGCGACATGTGAGCTTCCGGAATAAGGGAGCGCAACCTTACCGGTGACCTTCTCAATGACAAGAGTCATTTAGCCACTGTTGCGCGCGAGGAGAAACGAAGCCCCGGAGCTTAGATTTTACGGAATATGCGGCGACGAGCTGGCGAGCTGCAGGCGGATACCGTATGCTCGTTCCCCATGGTCTTCTTTGCCCGGGCCGCTGCCGCGTCTTTGCTCTTCGTCATTGTCGCGCCGGTCATCGCGGCCACGTATTCCGTACTCGACCTTGGCACGCTCGGTGGCTCGGCCAGCGCAGGCAACGCGCTGAATCAAGCTGGACAGGTGACGGGCACGGCCTTTCTCGAGACCGACGCCATGCAGACGGCGTTCATCACCGGCGGTGATGGTGCACCGCCCTTGCGGAGCTTGGGCACGCTCGGCGGGACGGAGAGCTTCGGGCAATCGATCGATGCCACCGGCCGGGTCGCTGGATCATCGCGAATAGACGCCGGCTCGTCGTTTCGCGCGTTCCTCAGCGAGCCCGACGGTGGCGCATTGGTGAATCTGGGCACCCTGGGTGGAGTGACGAGCTACGGCTTCGGAGCAAACGGCACGGGGCAAGTTGCAGGGTATTCGCTTACCACGGGCAACAGCGCGACGCACGCTTTTATCAGCGAGGCTGGGGGGGCAGCGCTCCGTGATCTGGGGACCTTGCCCGGTGGCGCGACGAGCTTCGGGCAGGGCGTGAATGCGAGTGGGCAGGTCACTGGTTACTCAAGCACCGGCAGTGGGAATCGCGCATTTATTACCGAAGTGAATGGCGGCGCGTTGCGGAATCTGGGAACCCTTGGAGGCCGCTTCAGTTTTGGGACGGGGATCAACGATGCGGGGATGGTGACTGGCCGCTCGGAGACGACAACCTCAGGCCAACATGCGTTCCGCACAGGACCGAACGGCGGACCAATGCTCGATCTCGGAACGCTTGGCGGGTTCTCCAGTTTCGGACAGGCGATCAACAATAACGGCGATGTAGTCGGCTATTCGTATCTGACCGATAATAGCACGGAGCACGCATTCATCTACACCACGACTGGCGGGATGGTTGACCTGAACCTGCGCGTGCGTTCGACCGTCGCCTGGACCTTGCGCGAAGCGCGCGGCATCAACGATCGTGGGCAAATCACCGGCGTCGGGTTTGTCGGCGGAGAGACACACGCGTTTCTTCTTACCGTCGTCCCGGACGAGCTCCGCATCACGTCAGTCACGCGGCTGCCGAACGGGCATATTCTAGTCCAGGGTCTCGGCACGCCCGCGCAGAGCTACATGGTGCAGGTCAGCACTAACTCGCAGAGTAGTTTCGCCCAAGTCGCGACGGTGACCGCGGAGAACAACGGCTCGGTGCAATTTGAAGACGCTGATGCGCTGAATTTCGGAAGACGGTTTTACCGCTTCGTCGCGCTGTAAAGTGCGAACTGAGCCGACCGATCGACGAAAGCGCAAATTTCCATTGACCGATCACTCCCGGGGTGTAAGTCTCGCCGCGATTCGAACGCCGAGAGTCGCGCCCGGGAACCCCTCCGGCGCTTTACTTTTCTCGGTACCTAATTCAGCAACCTCACATTACCTTAATGATCTTACGCTCGCTCTCTGCTCTTGCCATAGCTGCCGTTCTTTTGACTGGATCTCTCCACGCGCAGATTTATGCGGAGATCGGTGACGCCGGTCAGACACTGGGGACCGCGCAGTCCACCGGGATCCCGGGGACGACTTTGAGTGCGATTACGGGAACTATCTCAAGCGCAACGGATGCGGACCTTTTCTTCATTCGGATCACGTCCTTTACCACCTTTTCGGCGACGACGGTGAATGCAACGACGATGATCGATACCGCGCTGTTTCTTTTCGACATCACCGGCGCACCAATTTATACGAACGACGACGCGAGTGGCATCAGCTTGCAATCAAGGTTGCCCGGCGGCAGCTCATTTACGCTCTCGCTTGCGCCAGGCGTTTACATCCTCGGCATCAGCCTTTCCGGCAACGAGCCGATCAATCTGAACAGCCAATTGCTTTTTGCAGGTTACCCGAGTGGGGACTCAACGGCGGTGCGCGGTCCGTCAACCGGCAACAACCCTATGACGCTGTCCAACTTTAGTGGCCAGACGAGCTTTCCCGAGACTGGCGTATACCGCATCGATCTTACGAGCACACAAGCAGCCGTGCCGGAACCATCGACAATTGCGCTTGTCGCATGCGGAGCGGTCGCGCTGACGGTAGCTATTCGCCGCCGCACTTCTGCCGCAGCCTAAGCTTCTGCTCGTTCAGAGACGCGCCGCTATCTAACGTTCCGAATAAAGTCTAGCTGAGCTACGTATAGCTGCAGTATTAAACCAGCGTGCTTCTCGTCACGCCAATACTGTTGGACATAACGGACGTCGTGTACCCACTTCACTGTCATTCCTCCGGCAAAATCGAGAAAACGAGAAGGTAAAACGTGAATACTCATTCGGCCCCTGAAGAGGTGTCACCTGTTCACGATCTTAGTTTTTCGCAGAGATGCTTTCTCCTATTCGCACGGACGAACCGCGTCTAAGTCGGAAATTTCCATAAAAAGACATTGACGACATCCCTGCTCATCGTCACTCTCTCGCTCCCACTCTGGATCACGAGCATTGAAACGTCGGCACGTTTACTTTCTCGCGCTTCGAGCGAACACAAACCAGATCGTCGACGACCTGCTCATGCCCTCCATTTTCGCCTCTCGTAACACCTTCTTAAAGGTAGCGAAGCGGAGAAGCATCACGCTTCTGTCGTCGTCTCTCTAACCACGAACGTCATCGAAAACTCCGGCCATCGCCTGCACCTAAACTCCACCATCATGAAACTAACTTCTTCGTCGCGGCTTTTCCGCACGGTTCACGCACTCAGCGTGGCGGCGGGCGTAGCTGCGCTCAGCACTTCGCTCTACGCCAAACCTTTGTCGGACAACCTCGGGTACGGCTTGGACAAACTCGTTGAAAGCAACATCGCCGTAAAAGAGGCAGCCTCTCGCGGCCCGGATGCGCTCGCGGCTGCGACGCAGTTCAGCGGTTATGCCACTGAGCAGGCGGCGGACTACGCGAACAACGCCATCAAGGACGAGGCTAGTGGGCGCTTCATGGTTGACGTCACCCTTCGCGGAAACGTCGAGCTCGAGCAGGTTCGAGTAGCTATCGCCCGTAATTTCCCGTCGCTAACTATCACCGCGGTCGACCCGACATATCGCGGCGTTGGAATCATCGAAGGCCTTGTTTCGCTGGATGATGTGCCGGCTCTCGCAAAGGTGGCCGGTGTCCGCGCTGTCTTTCTCGCGCTGAAGCCGCAGCTTGATTCAGCGATCGTGGTTGATCCTACGGTTTACTCGCCCTCGAAACTGGTTCCGTCTCTTCGCCGGATCCTCGACTCGACAAGGGTGATTCAGGAACCAACTCCGGAAGCTACCCCCGGCCAGATCCTGAATAAGATTGGCACGACGTTTGATCAGGGTGTGACGCAACACCGCGTAGACAAGATCAACAAGCTGTATGACCCGGCTGCTCCGTTCAGCTACGACGGTGCGGGTATCTCAATCGGCGCTTTGTCGGACAGCTACAACACGCGCACTGCCGCTCCGCATGCGGATACTGGCGTGGCAAACTTCGACCTGCCGGGCAGCCCAAGTAGCCCCTACAACATTCAGCCAGTAGTTCTCCTCAAAGATGAGGCGGGAGCAGGCAGCGACGAAGGGCGTGGAATGCTGGAGATCGTCTACAAGATGGCTCCGCGTGCACGTCTGGCTTACGCCACTGGGTTTGATGGTGAGGTCGCGTTCGCAAATTACATCCGCGCGCTTGCCGGTATGCCCGGATTCACCTTCCCGCCAGCCGTCCAGCAAGGGTTCAAGGCCGATGTCATTGTTGATGACATCAGCTACGGTGGCGAGCCGTTCTACGGTGAAAGCATCATTGGTGGCGGCATCGACGATGCCACAGCTTTCGGTGTTTCGTACTACTCCTCCGCCGGCAACAACATCGGCATCAATGCCTATGAATCAGCTCTGCGCATCGTGCCGAACGGCACCGGACTGACTGCCGCGACCAACTCGGCTCTTGCCAATACGAACATCGACCTGACTGGCGTCCCGACCAGTGTTTACCAAGGTGGCTTCCACAACTTCAATCCGAACGGCCTGGATGTGGCGGCGCTTTGGAACATGCCGACCACGGCGCAGTCAACCGAGATGCAGTGGGATGATCCGTACGACATTCGGGACCCGGTGCTCAACCAGCCTCCGATCTATCAGAACACGGGCACGATCGACAGTGCAGGAACGCCGGTCGTCTTTTCCAATATTCCTCCTTTCACCCAAGGGACCGGCTACGTCATCAACGTTGCGGCAAGCCCTGGGAGCAGCGTCGACGTCATTGTGGATATCGTTGATCCGAATGGCGCCACCGTTGTAAGCCAGGACACGGGCACGGACGAAGTAGTGACCTTTTACGCCCCGACCAGCGGCCAGTACTCCATTCGTATCACTAGCTATGGGGGTACGTCCGGTGCGTTCACGATCCAGATCAACACCACCGCGAGTGCAGGAGTCGTCACGACAGACTTGAACCTTCTCGTCTTCCGCGCGGACACCGGTGCTTACATCGCGACGCGTTCGCTCACGACGAACAACATCGCGAACAATCGACCGGTGGAACTTGGCAGCATCGCCTCGCCCACAGGCCAGACTCAGGTGCAATTCCTCATCGCGCGTTCGAACACTCCGACAGCGGCTCAATTGCCAACCCGCGTCCGTATCTCGACGCGTGGAAATGGCGCGGGAGGAATTGGACCGGCAGAGTACTTCTCGTACAACGCGGTCACGACAAAGGGCCATGCAACTGCAGCAGGATGTAACGGAACCGCCGCTTATAGCCCATTCCGCCCGAACATTCCGGAGAGCTTCACTTCACCGGGTCCGGCAACGATTCTGTTCGACAAAAATGCGAATCGTCTGGCGACGCCGATCATCCGCTTAAGCCCGACCATCGCTGCTATTGATGGGGCTAACACGTCGTTCTTCGGCGGTGACTCGGCTAACGATCCCGACACGAATCCGAACTTCTCCGGCACGAGCGCGGCGGCCCCACACGCTGCCGCCTTGGCTGGATTGGTGCTCCAAGCGCACGGTGGACCAGGCAGTGTGACGCCGACGCAGATGCGGAGCGTTCTGCAGCGGAGTGCTTATCCGCACGATCTTGATCCCTCATTTGCTTCGGGTGTCGCACGAGCGTCGAACGGAGCAAAGGTGACGATCACAGTGTCCTCGGACAACGACTCGAACACCAATACCGGTTTGAACGATCCGAATTCGATTTCCGTGTCCTACGTGGGACCGGGTTCGATCGCGAGCCTGACCTTCAATCCAAACGGCACCGCACAACAGGGCGGCAATGTCACGGGTGGCAACAACGGATACCAGGATAACGCGTTGTCGAGTCCGCCAACCGTGACGTATTTCGCCAACTACTACCCGGGCCTGGCTTTCCTGCCCGCGACGAAGGCGTTCACGCTTGGCACTTCTACCGGCTTAACCGCGGCGGACGTAACTCAGCCTCAGAGCACCGTGCCCTACACAGGCTTCAGCAATCCGGCGCCGGCGCCTCCGGCAAACGGCACTTCGCAGTTCCGGACCATGACCATTGGTTTCCCGACCGGCGCCTTCACTGGTGGCAAGGTGTTGCGTTTCACGGTCGGACGCGGTGCGGAGCATTCCGCAAATACCGCACAGGCCGGGGGTCTCGGGGCAACGGGCGGCACGGTGACATCTAACCCGATCGCGGACGTGTTCGGCGGCGGCGTCTTCATCCCTGAAGGAAACATCGTTCCGGACGGAATGACGTTCAGCGGCACGCTCACTGGTGGTGGCACCTTCCAAGGTGTGATCCGCAACCGCCTCGGCAACGGCTATTCGAACGTCGACGGCTTCGGTGTGATCAACGCCGAGAGTGCGGTCATGCTGCCGGTGCAGTAACCGATCCGAAACCCAGTATTCACGAGCGGCAGGCCGGGCAACTGGTCTGCCGCTTTCGTTTTCGCGAAGTTGCCGCGGCAAATTTACGCGGCAGAGCCGATTCAGTTCTGATGACTTCGCGATCACTCTCTCTCGTCGCTGCGGCAAATGCTGCGCTCCTTGCTGTCGGTTTCGTGTTTAGCGCGGAAGCCGCGCTCGGCCCGAATCGTGACCCTCGCTTGCAAGTGCTCTCCGCGCGCGCGCAGGTTCGCAGCGGCGATGACGTTCTCATCGGTGGCCTGACCATTGGCGGTAGCACGCCAAAAACAGTTTTGTTTCGCGCGATCGGCGCCTCGCTTGCGCTCAACGGAACGCCGTTGCCAGGCCGTTTGCCCGATCCGACTCTCGCGCTTTACGCCCAGAGCTCGGGCGTGCTCATCGCGGCGAACGACAACTGGGCCGATACCCAGCAAAGCGCCATCGCCGCGACCGGTATGGCGCCGACGAACGGCCTCGATTCGGCGATCCTCGTCACGCTCGCGCCGGGTAGTTACACGACCGTGTTGAGCGGCAAGACCGGCGCGGCCGGCATTGCCTTGGTCGAAGCCTACGACGTCACGCAAAACACCGACACGTCGCTCGGAACGCTCAGCGCGCGCGGCTTTGTCCAACCCGGCGACAACGTCCTCATCGGAGGTTTCAAGATCGCGCAGCGCAGCTCGGCGAATGAATCGTACTCGGTGCTGGTCCGTGCCATCGGACCGTCTCTCGCGCGCTACAACATCGCTCGCCCTTTGCTCGATCCGACGCTGCAAGTGTATGACGCGAACGGCACTCTCCTCGCGAGTAACGACGACTGGCGCGACGGACCATTCCCCGAGATCGAACGCGGCGGCTTCGCGCCGGCGGATGATCGCGAAGCAGTCGTCCTCGGCGCGTTCGCGCCCGGCGCATATACCGCGATCGTCCGCGGCAAAGGTGATGCCACCGGCACCGCGCTGGTCGAAATCTATGATGCGACAGTTCTGAACCCGCCGACTGGCCAATGACCGCGGCGATTTCGGCCTAACGAGTCATCGAGCCGGCTGCGACCGCAGGTGAGCGGTGATCTCCGAGATCTCGCGTTGCAGCGTTTGGACGAGCGTCGTTTCGCCATTCGTTTGGGCAAGTTGTGCCGCGCGGTGCGCGGTAGTTAGCGCGCGCTCGAAATCGCCCCTTTGTGCGTAGGCGGCGGATAGCGTGTGGAGCACAACGGCGTTCCCGCCGTCGGTCTCGCGTGTGGCCGTTTCCGCGAGCAGCACGGCGCGGGTGTGATCCTGCAGCGCGGGATCGCGACACGTCGCAAGCAACCAGGCGAGATTGTTGGCGATCAGAAAGCTCTTCGGCTGAAGCGCGAGCGCGGTTTCGTAATGCTCGAGCGCAGCGGAAAGCTGGCCAGCTTGTTTGAGTGCGTTCGCGAGATTGTTGTGCGCTTCGGCGCTCTTCGCGTCCAACGTGACCGCTGCTTCGCATTGCGCGATTGCGCCGGGCACGTCGCCCTGTCGAAGCAGTGCATTGCCGAGGTTGTAGCGCGCTTCGACGTAGTTCGGGCGAAGTCCGAGCGCGTCGCGGTAATGGACGATCGCTTCATCGACCCGGCCGCTGCGGACGAGAAGATTCGCCAGGTTGTTGTGCGGCATCCAGGCGGATGAATTCTGCGCGATCGTGTCGCGGTAGAGCTTCTCGGCACCAGCATACGAGTGGCATTGCTGAAAGGTGCGCGCGGCCAGCGAACCAAGCAGAACGACGGACGAAGCGATCATCGCGGGACGCGGCAGGCGCATGATGCCGGCAGCGCCTAACGAGATGATTGCGATGCTGGCGAGGTATTGGAAATGATCTGCCACGAACGAGTAGAGGAACGGAAAGACGTTCACGAACCCGAGCGCGGGAAAGAGCATGCCGCCGAAGATCAGGATTGCGGCAAGCGGTGCACGCGTGTGACGGCGGACGCACCAAAGAGCGGCGACTAATCCAAGCGCGGCGAGCGGGAACAGATACTGCCACCAGACGGAGCCGCTGCTCTGCCAGCGCGGATAAACGAAGATCAGCTTCGCTGGCCAGAGCAGCTTCGCGAGGTAGAACCAGAACGCCCGGCCCGCGATGAGACATCGCTCGATGAAGGAGAAGTCGAAGTCGCGACCTTGCGCACCGATCTGCGTTCGCTCCATCCATACCGTGACCCAGCTGGCCACGATTCCCGCGACGAGAAACGGCAGCAAGGGCAGCACATTACGCCGCCACAAGATCTTCCCGCGTTGCCACCAAAAGAGCACGAGAAGCGCGGGCGCAACGGTGGCGATGACCGTCTTCGCCATTAGGCCTAACGAGAACAAAACGAGCGCCGCGATGTAAGGCAAAGCACGCCGCGAAAGATCGAAGCGCAGATAGCAGACGACCGCGCTGAGTGCGCAGAAACCGGATAGCGTATTCTTCAACTCCGAGATCCACGCGACGGATTCCACGTGCACGGGATGGAGTGCGAAGATCGCAGCGGCGAGCCAGGCGCCCTTGATTTTCAGCCGTCGCAGGATGTGAAAGAGCAGCAGAGCTGACCCGGCGTGCAGCGCGATGTTAACGGAGTGATACGGCAGAACGGCGTCGCCCCAGAGCTTGTGCTCGAGCCAGAAGGCGCTGTGAACGACCGGGTAGTATTGTTGCGTCGCGCCAGGCTCGATCCAGATGCGCGCGAGTCCGCCTAACGAGCGCAATTCCGGACGAGTCATGTGCGCTTCGTCGTCCCAGATCGGCTGGCCGTGCCACGCCGGCAGATACGCGAGCGCGGTCGCAGCAAAGAGCGCCACACTGAAAATCCAGACCGGCGGAATTCGCCTAACGAGTGCTGAAGTTGTACTTAAGGATCGCATAGATGGCGTAGAAGCCGTCACGCCACGTGATCTTTTTCCCTTCGTCGTAGGTCCGGCCGTCATACGAAATCCCGACCTCGTAAATGCGACAACCCGCGCGCGCGATTTTAGCTGTTAGCTCCGGTTCGATTCCAAACCGGTTTTCGCGCAGCTCGATCTGGCGCAGAACAGAAGTGCGGATCGCCTTCGAGCCGCTCTCCATGTCGGTGAGGTTGATGTTCGTGCACATGTTCGAGAGCAAGGTGAGGAACTTGTTGCCGACCATGTGCCAGAAGTAGACGACGCGATGCGGCCGTCCGCCCATGAAGCGCGAACCAAAGACGGCATCGGCTTTACCTGACAATATCGGCTCCAGCAACGCCGGGTAATCGTCGGGCGAGTACTCGAGATCGGCGTCCTGCACGACAAGGACATCGCCGCTTGCCGCCGCAAAAGCGGAGCGGAGAGCGGCGCCTTTTCCGCGATTCTGCGCGTGGTAGATGACGTGATCGGCCGAGGCCGCGACGCGCTCCTTCAGAATGTCTGACGTCCCATCGGTCGAGCCGTCGTCGACGACAATGATCTCAACATCCGTGATCGCCGATGCACGCACACGGGCAACGACACTCTCAATCGTATCTTTCTCGTTGTAGCAGGGGATAACGACGGAGACTCTCATGCAGCGCGAACGCGAAGCGTCATTCTACACATCAGGCATCGCTGCCGCGCAACGTTTGCAAGTGAGCAAGACACAAAGAAAACCGAGACAGCGAAACGCGGCCGCCGCCGTCGCGGAAGCAACCCGAGCGCCAGTTCTAACGCCGGTCCACTGGGAATTCGCCGGCGTGCTCGGACTCGTCGCGCTCTGGATTTATTTCCTCAGCGTTTCGTGGCGCAAATGGCCGGACCCGTTGATCGATTTCGGCCGCGAGCTCTACCTCCCCTGGCGCATCGCAAACGGTGCGGTGCTCTATCGCGACGTCGCCGCGCACTACGGGCCTTTCTCACAGATTTTCAATGCACTGCTCTTCAAAGTTTTCGGGCCGGGGCTGATGATTTTAGTGAGCGCGAACCTGCTCATTTTCGCGGCTATTCTCGCGACCTTTTATCGCCTCGCGCGTTCTGCGTGGGGTGCGACCGCCGCAGTAGCGAGCACCGCGACCTTCATCAGCGTCTTCGGTTTCACCCAGCTTGTCCGGGTTTCGAATTACAACTACGCAACACCCTACGCGCACGAGGTGACACACGGGATGCTCGTTACCTTGTTGCTCTGCACGGCGCTCGTCCGTTGGAGCGAAAATCCGGTGCCGCGTTGGAGCTTTCTTGCGGGACTGTTGTTTGGAGTGGACGCGGTCCTGAAGCCAGAGTTCGTGCTCGCGGGCGGTTTGTTAGGCATCGCAAGTGCGGTGATCGGCTGGCGCTACAACGGTTTGCCGAGATGGAGAACAATTGTCGGCGCGCTCCTTGGGATTGCGCTGCCGATCTTCGCCTTCAGCCTTTACTTCGCGGCGTTCTTCCCGTTGCGCGAAGCGCTCGCGCTTGCAAATCGCGGCTGGCTTCGCTTCGCCACACCAGTGGCAGTGACCGCTTTTACCGGCGTGCAGGCGGGCTTCATCGGGCTGGATCAAGCGCGGAGTAATCTCGCTCATCATCTGCAGGCAACCGCGATAGCGCTCGCTGCAACGGCCGCGATCGCCGGCTGCGCGTGGGCTTCAAAGCGAGTCGCGAAGAAGTCGATCTTTGCGGTGATCGCACTGATCGCTACGGCGATGATTGGTTTTATTTCGGCTCGCTTCGTCGTCTGGCCGGAGATTGGAAAATGTTTGCTCGGACTCTCCGCTCTCTATGCGGCCGCGCGTTTTGTTTTTCTCCTCGTCCGGAAAGTTTCGCGAGAGCGATTGCCGCGCGAGGTCGCGCGAGTTCTCCTCGCGGGGGTCGGTGCCGCGCTGATGACGCGCATGGCACTGAACGGTCGGATTTATCACTACGGCTTTTACCAGGCGGCAGTCGCGGCTTGCATCGTCCCGGCGATTTTGACGAGCGAAACTGCGGAATGGGTTGTTGCAACGCCGCGCGTGCGTCGTCTTCTTGTGGCGTTCGCCGCGGCATTGTTCATGCCGGGAATCCTTTCGATCGCACGCGCGTCGCACGCGCTGCTCGCCGCGAAGACGGCCGCAGTAGGTGAGGGACTGGATCGATTCTACGGCTTTGGGCGGCAGATCGATCCGACGGCCGAAATCGTCGCCGTGACTGCTCACGAATTGAAGGAGCGGCCGGTGCGGAGCCTGATTGTTATTCCGGAAGGAGTGATGATTAACTACCTCGCGCGGACGCCGACTCCGGTACAGGATTATTTCTTCTGGGTGACAAGTACCGGATTCGCGGATCACCTCGCAGCGCACGCGCCCGAAGCGGTGGTGCTAATTAGCCGAGACCTGCGCGAATACGGAATCGAGCGCTACGGTGCGAACCCTGGACAAGGGCAGGAGATTCTCGCCTGGCTGTCGAGAAGCTACCGTCAGGTCGCGCATGCCGGCGGCGATCCTTTCGACGTGCGGCAACGCGGCGCGATCATCTTGCGAAGAAACGACTCGCCATGACGACGGACTCGAAAACCGCACGCAAAAAGGCAGGCCGCGCAGTTTCGCAGGACGGACTTAGGGGACATCTGCCTCTACGCGATCGCGCTGCGACTGGCGAAGATTTCTCGCGTCCGTCGAACGGGTCGCGAGCGGTTAAAATAGCTAATGACAGAAACGTAACTTAGTTCCTTCTGGTGATTTCGCGCGAACTCGATAACAAGCAGGAACGCACTTTGCCGAAAGGTGATCTGCGCCCGTATTGAAACCCACCGCAAGGATTCTTATGCCCAAAATGAAACGCACAGTAATGCTACTACTAGCCGTCGCAGCCGTCGTGCTCGTCAGCGGCCTTTTTAACGTTTCGCTTCGCGCCCAACCGCGCAAAACGAAAGCCTCATATCCGCCGCTGCCAAATCCGAACCCGACGCTCGTAAAGCCCGGGTTCAGCCTGAGCGGACCAGTGGTTGGTCGCGCGGTTGCCTTCGCGGAGACGCTGCCGGTTAGCGAATTACCAAACGCAGATGCGGAGTTCGATGCCGAAGTCGCGCGTCAACGCGGTGAGGAAATCAATGAGATCAACAGTAGCGATCTCTTTCGTCCGAGCCAAAACGCTCCGAAGCAGTATGACGGCGCGCTGCAAGCATCATGGAGCCTCAAAAAAGGATTTCGCTTCGTCCCAGATATTGCGTCGCCGATTCTCTCCTTTGATGGCATTCCTGTGCAGAACAGTGCTCCGCCAGACACCACGGGAGCGGTGGGGCCTAAAGATTACGTCCAGGGTGTAAACAGCCTTTTTCGGATTTATGATAAAGCGACCGGCGCGGCACGCGGACCCGCATTCAAATTAAGCACGCTCTTCAAGCCGCTCGGCGGCGTGGTTGCCAACAACGACAATGGTGACCCGATCGTTCTCTACGATCGCATCGCGAATCGCTGGATTCTCAGTCAGTTCGCCTTCACGAGCACGTCGACCCCACCGTACCACGAAGCGATCGCGGTTTCTAAGACAGGTGACCCAACGGGCGCGTACTGGGTTTATGATTTCGTCACGCCAGGCGCCGAGTTTCCGGATTATACCAAGTTTGGTGTGTGGCCGGATGCGTACTACGCGACCGTGCGTCAGTTCACGAACGGGGTGACCTACAACGGCTTTGGCTGCTTCGCCTTTGATCGCGCCAAGATGCTCGTAGGCGACTCGAGCGCCACTTACGTCTACTTCAACGCTGGCCCGAACCTCAGCCAGTCTTCCTCTGGCATGATCCCGACCGACTTCTATGGATTGCAGCCACCGCCAGCAGGCGCGCCAAACGTGTTCGCCGTGTACACGGACGACGCATTTGGCGATCCGTCGGATGCACTTCGACTTTTCAATTTCCACGCCGATTTCACCACGCCTGCGAACACTACGTTTACGGAGCGGAGCGAGAGTCCTTTAGCCGTGGCGGCATTTGATTCTCGTAACCCAAGTGGCCGAGGTGACATTGCGCAACCCTCACCAGCAGCTTCCCCAAATCCGGCGGCATCGCCGGCAACAACTGGGGACTATCTTGATTCGATCGGCGACCGTCTGATGCTACGTCTGTTCTACATCAACCGGGGCGGAGTCGAGTCGCTCACAACCTGTCATACGGTCAACGTTCTGCCTCCACCAGCAGCGGGTGTACTGCCGACGTTTACCCAGTATCAAGCGGGCACACGCTGGTACATCTTGAGCAAGTCGTCGCCAGCAGCGACCTTCTCCGTCGCCGATCAGGGCACGTTTGCACCGGATACGAACAATCGCTGGATGGGCAGCACCGCGCTGGATAATGCGGGAAACCTCGCAGTCGGCTACAGCGTCTCGAGTACGAGCGTGTTTCCGTCCGTCTACTATTCAGGCCGCCTCGCGACGGATCCTGCCGGCACGCTAAGTCAAGGCGAAGCATCGCTTATTCTCGGCACGGGTGTGCAGCAGGGGACCGGCAATCGCTGGGGTGACTATAGCAACATGTCACTTGATCCTTCAGACGACGCGACCTTCTGGTTCACGAACGGGGCGACCTACAACGGCTTCGGCTGCTTCGCCTTTGATCGCGCCAAGATGCGCGGCGGTGATTCGAGCGCGACTTACGTCTACTTCAACGCTGGTCCGAACCTCAG
>JALZAD010000064.1 GCA_030948555.1 Verrucomicrobiota bacterium
CAACCGGGCAGCCGCAGAACATCTTCGAGCGCGTCTTCAGCTGGACGTGCACTTCGAGGCCGATCGTCGGGATGTACTTTTCTTTAGCCACGGATTAACACGGATGAAACACGGATTGGGGAAAAGACAGGAGTCGCGCGTGGCGCTTCTTCATCCGTGAAAATCCGTGTCAATCTGTGGCTAAAGGTCATTGCGATTTCGCGGCCTAATCGAGCGCCGGGAAAGCCGAGGCAGGTCGGGCAGGTGTGCTCGTTCGGCGCGGCGCCGAATTCAACCGGGCAGCCGCAGAACATCTTCGAGCGCGTCTTCAGCTGGACGTGCACTTCGAGGCCGATCGTCGGGATGTACTTTTCTTTAGCCACGGATTAACACGGATGAAACACGGATTCGGAAAAGACAGGAGTCGCACTTGGCGCTTCTTCATCCGTGAAAATCCGTGTTAATCCGTGGCTAAAATTCATTGCGATTTCGCGGCGTAATCGAGCGCTTTTTTGAAGTCGAACTTCTTCAGCTGCGCGGCGAGCTCGGGATCGTTCGCGGCTTCGATTAGACGATCGTCCTGCAGCAATTCCCACAATCTCCCCTGCTCCAGCATCCGCTGGATTTCCGGATCGGCGCGCAGAGCGAACAGCTTCGGGCTGTCGGCTAATTCCGCCACGCCGGGATAGCTGAGGAATCGCTCGGCGCGATCAGTGCGCGAGAACACTTCGCCGACTTTCGCCAGCGTCTCGTAGATGCCGCCCGGAATCACGTCCGTCTGCTTCACTGCGTTGCCAACGGGTCCGAGTTCGATGGACTTCTTCAGCCGCGCGAGCGTGACGGTGATCGAGTTCTCGTCCGGGACATTCGTCACGATTCGTCGCGCTGCCGTCGCGCGTCGGCCGGTGCGCTCTTCGAACGCCGGCACGCGGTCGGGTGCGCTCGCGTTCACCTGGGCTTCGGCGATCGCGCCGATCGAGCGCACGCTCACGATCATCAGCCAGATGAAGAAGAGTCCAAAGAGGACGCCGAGCGCCGCGCCGGTGATTCCGTAGATCAAGCGGACGCTACCCGATTGCTGTTGGCCCGTCCGCTTGAAGAGGATGGTTCCGAGCGTGTTCACGACCGAGTAGACGATCATCGCGAGGATCGCGCCGCCGAGCGCGGAGACGGCGAAATCAGGGACCTTGATCATCGGCCGGAGGAGCGGAATCAGCATGCGTCCACCGAGCAAAGCCGCGCTGTAGGCGCCGACCAGCGCAGCCAGCCTAACGAGTTGTCGAGGCAGACCGAGACGCCAGCCGCGCAAGATCTGCAGGAGCATGACCAACGCAGCGACGGAGAAGAAGATCGTCTGCCAAAGTGGCGAGCCGGAGACGAGATCAGGTTTCATTCGTTAGGCGAGAGCTGCTGTAGCGTCCGCTGTCCTCAGCGGAATAGGCAAAGATTCCGAACCGCGGAAGTGCGCTGAGGACAGCGCACTCTACAGCACTCCGTCCCGCATCTGAATTGCGCGCTGGCGCAACGCATGATCGCACAAGACCAGCGCGGCCATGGCTTCAACGATCGGCACGGCACGCGGAAGAACGCATGGGTCGTGTCGTCCGCCTGGGGCAATCGTCGTCTCCTCGTGTTCGGCGGTTACGGTTTGCTGCTCGCGCGCGATCGTGGAGGTCGGTTTGAAGCCGACACGAAACACAATGTCTTCGCCGTTGGTGATGCCACCCTGCACGCCGCCGGAAAAGTTTGTGCTCGTCCGCACGCGACCATCGCGCATTTCGAACTCGTCGTTGTGCGTCGAGCCCGTCATGCGCGTGGCCGCAAATCCGGAGCCGACTTCGAAACCCTTCGTTGCAGGGAGGCTCAGCATCGCCTTGGCGAGATCGGCTTCGAGTTTGTCGAAGACCGGCTCGCCCAAGCCGGCATCGATGCCACGCACCACGCATTCGATCGTGCCGCCGACCGAGTCTCCGTCAGCGCGCATCTTCTCGATCAGCTGCGTCATGATTTTCGCTGCGGCTGGATCCGGGCAACGCACCGCGTTCGTCTCGACGTCGGAAGCGGTCACGCGCCGCGAGTCGATGGTCGCGGTGACCTCGTGAACCTGCGTCACGTACGCGACTACTTCGAACGCCGGGAAGAGCTTTCGCAGCACGAGCTTCGCGATCGCGCCCGCAGCGACGCGGCCAATCGTCTCGCGCGCGGAGGCGCGGCCGCCGCCCTGCCAATTGCGGATGCCGTACTTCGCTTCGTAGGTGTAGTCCGCGTGCGACGGCCGGAAGATGTTCACGATCTTCTTGTAGGCGCCCGGATCGGCGTCCTGGTTGCGAACGAGGATCGCGATCGGCGTGCCGAGCGTTTGGCCATCGAAGACGCCGGACAGAATCTCCGCGCGATCGGGTTCGGCGCGTTGCGTGACGATCGAGCTTTGCCCGGGCCGGCGGCGATCCAGATCGCGCTGGATGTCAGCTTCCATAAGCGCCACGCGCGGCGGACAACCGTCGATTACCACACCCACTCCACCGCCGTGCGACTCGCCGAAGGTGGTGATGCGAAAGAGGTGACCGAAGCTGTTGCCCATTCCGGCGCAGCTTACGCGTCCGTCGTCGCATCACAACGCACGCACGCGCTGTCATCCTGAGGCTGGCGAAGCGCGCCGAAGGACCTCACAAAGGGTGCTTGGACGATCGCAAATCGCGCGCCAGCCAAGCGCCCTGTGTGAGATCCTTCGCCGTTTGCGCGGCTCAAGATGACACGCGCGTTATCTTCGGGGCATGTCTTCCTAGATCGCGGCGAGCGCGGTGCGCAGATCGTCTTTCAGGTCCTCGAGGTCTTCGACGCCGACACTTAGCCTAACGAGTGAATCCGTGATGCCTAACGACTGTCGCATCTCCGGCGGGATCGAGCCGTGCGTCATGAGCGTGGGATGGTTGATCAGGCTTTCCACCCCGCCTAACGACTCCGCTAACGAGAACAGATGCGTGTTCTCGAGGAACCGCCGCGTGCCGGCGAGATCGGTATCGAGAATGGCAGTGACCATGCCGCCGAAGCCACGCATCTGGCGTTTCGCGAGCTCGTGGAACGGATTGTCTTCAAGTCCCGGGTAAAAGATCTTGGCGATCTTCTTCTCGGTCGCCAGCCAGCGCGCGATCTCGCGGGCATTCTCGCTGTGGCGCTCCATGCGCAACGCGAGCGTCTTCAATCCACGCATCGCGAGGAAGCTGTCGAACGGCCCTGCGATCGCGCCGACGGCGTTCTGCAAAAACTGCATCTGATCGGCGAGTTCCTTGTTCTCGCCCACGACTGCGACGCCACCGACCATGTCGCTATGGCCGTTGAGGTACTTCGTCGCCGAGTGGATCACCATATCGAAGCCGAGCTCGATCGGCCGCTGCGCCCACGGGCTCGCGAAAGTGTTATCGGAAACACTGATGGCATTGTGCGCGCGTGCGATCTTTGCGACGGCTTCGAGGTCGATCAGCTTGAGCAACGGATTGCTCGGCGTCTCGACCCAGACCATGCGCGTGTTCGGCTTCATCGCCTGCTCGACGTGAGTGGGGTCGGTCATGTCGATGAAGGTGAAATCGAGATTCGCGGAGCGGCGGCGGACGCGTTCGAACAAGCGAAACGTGCCGCCGTAAAGGTCATCGCTCACCACGACATGCGAGCCGCTCTCCAGGGTATCTAGCGCAGTTGCCATCGCGGCCAGCCCTGACGCGAACGCCCATCCGCGCGTGCCGCTTTCGAGATCTGCAACGCAGCGTTCGTAAGCCAGGCGCGTTGGATTAATCGAACGCGAGTAGTCGTAGCCTTTGTGCCGACCCGGACTTTCCTGCACGTAAGTCGACGTCTGGTAGATCGGCGTCATGATCGCGCCGGTGCTCGGGTCGGGAGATTGGCCGGCGTGAATCGCGCGGGTGGCGAAGTCGTGTTTCTTGGTCATCGGAATAGAGCGGCGAGGTGCACAGATTACACGCATTCCACCCGATTCGAAGCGGTCGAAATTGGATCGCCGCTCGCCATCGCTTCCGGTAGAGACAGTCTGTGTCGGAACCCGAGAGCAATCTCCGCTGCGAGATTGGGCACGTCCTGTTCATCGACATCGTCGGTTACTCCAAGCTGCTGATTGAGGAACAGAAGGAGCGGCTGAACCAGCTGACCGCCATCGTGCTGGCGACGGAACAGGTGCGCGAATCGACCGATGAACAACTCGTTAGGCTGCCGACCGGCGATGGGATGGCGCTGGTCTTTCGGCACAGCGTGGAGGAGCCGGCGCGTTGTGCGGTCGAGGTTGCGCAGGCGCTGAAGGCGCATCCGGAAATGCCCACGCGCATGGGCGTGCACAGCGGCCCGATCAGTGACGTGACCGATCTGAATAGCCGCACCAACATTGCCGGGGCGGGCATCAACATGGCGCAGCGGGTGATGGATTGCGGCGACGCCGGCCACATCCTGCTCTCCAAACACGCGGCCGAAGATCTGGAGCAATACGGCCACTGGCAGCCGCAGTTGCACGACCTGGGCGACTGCGAGGTGAAACACGGCGTGCGCCTCGGCCTGGCTAATCTCTACACCGACAGCGTAGGTAATCCCCGCCTGCCGAAAAAGCTTCAGGCCTTACGCCAACGGAAGCGGATCCGTTGGGCAGCGGCGGCCGCGCTCCTCCTTCTCGCGTTCCTCGCAGTTGCCTCCTTCGTCATGCTAAAGCCGGCGCAGCCGATGGTGGCCGCGGCGGACAAGAGCATCGCCGTGCTGCCCTTCGAGAACTTGAGCAGCGACAAGGAAAACGCCTACTTCGCCGACGGCGTGCAGGATGAAATCCTGACCAACCTGGCCAGGATCGCTGAGCTGAAGGTGATTAGTCGAACGAGCGTGATGCAGTATAAGACCGGTGCGCAACGCAAGATGCGCGAGATCGGGCGGCAACTAGGCGTGGCGCACTTACTCGAAGGCAGCGTCCAGCGCGCGGCCAATCGTGTGCGGGTCAACGCCCAGCTCATCGATGCGCGCACCGATGCCCATCTCTGGGCGCAAACTTATGATCGCGATCTGGCCGATGTCTTCGCCATTCAAAGCGAGATCGCCAAAGCCATCGCCGATCAGCTTCAGGCGAAACTTTCGCCGAACGAGAAAGCGGCGATCGAAAGACCGCCCACGACGGACCTCGCTGCGTTCGACCTTTACAGCCGGGCGCGCACCCTCGTTCTCGCGACGAGTTTCTCCAGCGCCGGGGAGGAGAATTTGCGCCAGGCGATCGAGCTCCTTGATGAAGCCGTCGTGCGCGATCCCGCGTTTTTCGAAGCCTATTGCCAGCTCGCTGATGCTCACGGACTTCTCTATTCGATCGGTGTCGATCACACTGCGGCGCGCCTCGCCTCGGCCGAAGCTGCGCTGGAAGCTGCGATCCGCCTGCGACCGGATGCCGGAGAAACGCACCTGGCCCGCGCGCAATATCTCTATTCCGGCCGGCGCGAGTACGCTGCAGCCCTGGCCGAGTTGGAAATTGCACGGCAAACTTTGCCTAACGACCCGCGGATCTTCGAATGGACCGGCTACATTCTGCGCCGCCGCGGCGAGGTCGAGGAAGGATTGCGCAATCTGGAAAAGGCCATCGAGCTCGACCCGCGAAACTATTACATCATGCAACAAATCGCGGCCACCTATCGGGACCAGCGCCGCTATCGCGAAGAGGCCACGCTCCTGGATCGCGCGCTGACAATTATTCCAAACGACGTGCCCACGAAAGTGGCGCGCGCGCTGGTCGAGTTTGAAGCGAAGGCCGACACCGTGCCTCTTCACCGGGAGATCGACTCCATCCTCGCGGCCAATCCCGGCGCCATTTCCGACGCGGCTGATAACTGGCTTCTCTGCGCGCTGGCGGAACGCAATCCGGTGACGGCCGAACGGGCGTTGAGTGCGCTCGGCAATCGACCGTGGTGGGCCGAAGGCGCGGTCTTGCTGAGCCGCAGCTTCGGCGAAGGTCTAGTCGCGCGCATGATGAATGACGAAGCCCGGGCGCGCGCCGCTTTCGAGAAAGCGCGCGCCGAACAGGAGCAGATCGTGCAAACGCAGCCCGCTTACGCACCGCCGCTCTGCGTGCTCGGCTTGATCGACGCCGCTTTGGGAAACAAAGCGAGCGCGCTGGAGGAAGGTCGCCGCGCGATCGAGCTGCTGCCGGTCGCAAAAGACGCCGGCAATGGCAGCCGCATGCTCCAATTCTTCGCCGTGACCGCGGCTTGGACAGGCGACAAAGAGCTCGCCTTGCAACAACTGGAAATCAGCGCCCGCGCACCGGTCGCCTCGCTCGCCTTTAATTACGGCGCCCTAAAGTTATTACCATTCTGGGACCCGCTC
>JALZAD010000067.1 GCA_030948555.1 Verrucomicrobiota bacterium
CACCTAGCATCAGTCCCTCCGCCATATCACGTGTGCCGTTTGCGCGGGCGAGTCATTCACCGTCTGACGAAAAGCTCATGGAACGCATCGCGAGCGGCGAGCAGTCTGCTCTGAGCGCCCTCTACGAGCGTTATGGCAAGATGCTCAAGAACGTCATCTACCAGGTGATTCAAGACGAAGCCGAATCCGATGATGTCTTGCAGGAAAGCGTGCTTCAGGTCTGGCGCGAAGCGAGCAGCTACTCGGCCGCGCTCGGCAAGCCGCTGGGTTGGATCATCACCATCGCGCGCCGCCGTGCGATCGATCGCGTGCGTCGCCGCGCTGCGTATTGCCGCGCGAAGGATCGTTTCGAGACCTACGTCGAACAGGAGCCGCGTTCGTGGCTTCGCAGCCACACCGAGTCGGACAATAGCGCCTCGGATATCCGTCATTTTCTGGAACGGGAGATCAGCCGCCTGCCCATTTTCCAGCGCGAAGCGCTGAAGCTCTCGTTCTTCGGTGGGTTGAGCCATCGCGAGATCGCGGCCCGGACGCGGACGCCGCTCGGCACAGTGAAGACGCGGCTCGAGCTCGGCTTGCGCAAGCTCGGCAGTAGCGTTCGCGCGCAGCGCGGAAAGGTTTAAGCCAAATACGCCTGATGCTGTGGCGACGGTCATCGGCCGCCGTTGCAGCGTCAGACGGTTTGCTGCGGGGTCCTCGGCTCTAGTAACGCTGCGACGGCGTCGCGCTGTTCAATCCCGAAGCGACGGCGACTGGCTGTCGGCCGCGCGCCCGAAATTGCGGTTGAATGCACGCAGCGCGGTCACCGGCGACGCGCCAAAGCCGACTTTGCCGTCCTGAAAATTTGGCCCGAGCAGCGCGTACCACATCGTTCCCTTGAGCCCCATTTTCGGCCGAAGACGTCCAGCCGGAGAGAGCGGATTTTGCGCGAGGAACTGCTCGATCTCCTTTCGCGAAGCGGAGGGTAGCGACTCTATCGCGACAGGATTTTTTGGGGGACTTTTCACGCGGAGCGACCGGTCCGTCGCGACCCACTAGCAGAGCGGGTGTGGAGATTTTCGCAATCCGCCGCATGTCTCAGCGCAGCGTACGTCGAACCCCTACTCCCTCTCGCGCCCGTGCATTTACCGCTGCCGATCGACCCACTGCACCGCGAATCGCGCCACCTCGCGGGCGTTCGCCATGTTCAGCTTCTCTTTGATGTGCGCGCGATGCGCTTCCACCGTTTTCGCGCTCAGGTGCAGTTGCGTCGCGATATCGCGCACCTCTTTGCCCTCGCCGATTAACTGCAGAACCTCGAGCTCGCGATCCGTCAATTTCTCGACATCCGATCGCGGCTGTCCCCCTGCCCCGACATGCTCCGCGATCATCCGTTTCGACATCTCCGCGCTCACGTAGATTTCGCCTTTCAACACCGTCCGCACCGCGGCGATGACGGAATCCAGCGCCTCGCGTTTCATCAGGTAGCCGCTCGCGCCCGCGCGTAAGGCACGATCCGCGTAAAGCGATTCGTCATGCATCGACAGGACGAGCACCGGCAACGTCGGATGTTCCGCTTTAATCGACTTCGTCAGCTCGATTCCATTCGCACTGCCGTGCAGACCAATATCGACGATCGCCAGATCGACCGGAATCTTGCGCAACAACTCCAGCGCCTTCGGGCTGCTCTCGGCTTCTGCGCGCACTTCGAGATCCGGCTCCACACTCAACATCTGCACCACCCCTTTGCGGAAGAGCGGGTGATCATCGACTACGATAATACCGCACTTCCCGCCCGGTTCCGTGCGCTTCATCGCTTGAGCGGAAACTTGCAGGTCACGTCCGTCCCGCCGTGTTTCCGCTTCTCGATCATCAACTGACCGCCGAGCGCGTTCGCGCGATAGCGCATGATGTGGATGCCGAGGCCTTTGCTCTTCCGCTGGAGCGAGAACCCTTTGCCATCGTCCTGGATGCTGACGCAGACGTGTTTCGATTCCTTGTCGTGATCCAGTGAAATCAGGACGTTCTCCGCGCCGGAGTGCTTGATCGCGTTCTTCAACGCTTCCTGCGCCACGCGGTAAAGGTGAAGCGCAATCGTATCATCCGTCACCCGCGTTCCCCGCGCCGCCCTAAAGTGGCATTTGATCGCGCTGCTTTCGCACGCTTGCTCGGCGAGCGCTTTCAAGGCTGCCTTTAGACCGGCGCCGGTCAACTCCGCCGGTTGCAGACCGCGCGCCAGATCTCTCGTTAGTCCGACATTCCGATTTACGATCTGGGCGGACTCATCCAGGGTCTCGGCTGCGGCAGGACTTTCGGTCGACAGCTTCTTCGCCGCTGTTTTCAGGAACAACGCGGTCGCGGTCAGCTCCTGGCAGACCATGTCGTGCAGGTCTTCGCCGATTCGGCGCTTCTCCCGCTCGCTGATCTCGAGCAGCTCTTTCTCAAGCTGTTGCCGCTGCGCCATGGTTCGCTCGAGCTCGTTATTCGTCGCGACCAGGTCCTGGGTGCGCTCGAG
>JALZAD010000087.1 GCA_030948555.1 Verrucomicrobiota bacterium
CGCAACTCGATCGTCATGGTGCTGCGCGCGACGAATTCCGAAATGCGCTCGACGAGCTCTTCCATTCCCTGGCCGGTCTGCACGGACACGAAAACCGAGTCGGGAAAATGTCGGCGGATCCCGGCTAGTGAATCCTGATCGACGACTTTATCGACCTTGTTGAAGACCACGAGCATCTGCTTTGTGTCGGCTCCGAGCTCAGAGAGCACGCGCATCGTCGTGTTGTAGAATTCCATTACCTCGAGCTGCGATGCGTCGAGCACGTGGATCAGGAAATCGGACAACGCTGCTTCTTCGAGCGTGGCGTTGAAAGCTTCGATCAGCTGGTGCGGCAGATTACGCACGAACCCGACCGTGTCGGTAAGCAGCAGCGGTTGCTTGTTCGGCAACGCGATCTTCCGCGTTGTCGTATCGAGCGTCGCGAAAAGTTTGTTCTCCACGAAAACATCCGCGCCTGTGAGATGACGCAGGAGCGATGATTTCCCCACGTTCGTGTAGCCGACAATTGCGGCGTTCGGGACGGGCGCGCGCTTGCGATCCTTGCGTTGCGTGGCGCGTGCGCTCCGCACTGTTTCAAGCTCGCGTTTCAGCCGATCGATTTGCAGCCGGATCTTTCGTTTATCCTGCTCGAGCTGGCTTTCCCCTTCGCCTTTCGCGCCGATCCCACCGCCCTGCTGACCAAGGTGACTCCACGCCCGCGTCAATCGCGGCAGGGAATACTGCATCCGCGCGAGATCGACCTGGATCCGTGCTTCCCGCGTCTGCGCGCGTGCGCCGAAAATATCGAGAATGATTTCCTGCCGATCGGCCACCGTCATTCCGGCGAGCTCTTCCCAATTGCGCTGCTGCGATGGCGAGAGCTCGTTATCAAAAACGAGCACGTCGCATTCGAGCGATTTCGCGAGATCCACGATCTCCTGCGCCTTGCCGGAACCGATGAGATAACGGGCGTGATTTTCGCGATGGGAGATTAACTTCCGCTCGATGACCGGAATGCCGAGCGTGTCGACCAGCTCTTCCAATTCCTCGAGGAGGCTCTGCGCGTCAGCCTTCTTTGCAGGGTCGATGTAGCTACCGACAAGCAGCGCGCGTTCGACCATTTTGTCCTTGGCTTTGATCTCAAACATCGGTCACCAAAATAGCGTAACAAGCTTTTGCTGTCGCGCTGATGACTCACCCTCCGGAAGCGGCGCGATCCTGCGCGAGGTAATCCTCACGCGGTGGACTAAATGTATCGATTACCGTGGTGTCTTCGATTGCCTCCACCGCGTGGGGGACGTTGCTGGCGATGTAGAACGACTCGCCTGCGCCGAGTTCATGCGGAACACCGGAGGCAATCATCCGGAGACGTCCGCGCACAACGTGCGCGATCTGTTCGTGTGGATGATGATGCTCGGGCAACCGACTGCCCGCGCTCAGCTCGGCTCGCATTTGATACATCAACGTGCCGGTGACAATCGCACGGCGTTTGATGCCAGGTGCAATGTCGATCCAGGGATGCTCGGTCTTCTCGGTCATCGCAAAGGCATGGACTGTTTCCAGCACGAGAAGTAAACCCACGCTACCAGCAGCGCTTGCAACGGAAGCCGCGCCCACAAGAGCCATTGTGGAACTGCTGCTCCACGGAACTCCATCCCGTGCAGCGCACCGTAAATGTTCGCGGGAAACACGGCGATGAGCAGCGCGATCAAGCCAATTGCCGCTAGCTTTTGCGTTGTTGGCAACAGAATGCCGACTCCGCCGGCTATTTCCGCGAGGCCGCTAATGTAAACAAGTGCGAGCGGCGACGGCAGCCATGGCGGCACGATTGCGATGTAGGCGCGTGGCGATACGAAGTGCATCACGCCGGCGACGATGAAGAAGACCGCGAGCGCAATACGCGACAATGTCATGTCAGTTCGTCATCCCGAACGAAGGCGAGGGACCCCGCGACCTTACCAATCGTGATGCAACGGGGTTCCTCGACTCCGCTTCGCTGCGCTCGGAATGACCATGAAGCGGCGCGCGGGTTAATCTTCGGGCTTCCCCTGCAGCAACGGTTCGGACGCAACCGTCTGCGGGCCGCTCTCGGTGCAAACTGCGAACGAGCTGTTCGGATACATCGCGACGCCGGCGTATTCGCCCTTCGCGTTTA
>JALZAD010000106.1 GCA_030948555.1 Verrucomicrobiota bacterium
AGATGGCACCGAGGATGAGAAGGGAGGAGAAGAGGAGAGGTCGGAGAGTATTCATAATGGCAAAACAACGAGCGGCGATGCTGGTGATCCGCAGGAACAGCCGGGGCGGATGCTTCGAATCGTGCCACGGCACTCCCTCCGCGTCTACCTGGAAGCGAAAACCCGAAGATGCGCGCGCGACCTCTCGTTACTACAACGCCAAACTTTCCTGCGTTGGCGAAGGAGCGGCGGTCGCAGTAATCCGCCCAAACTTCTTCATAAGCTCATAGAGCTTCGCGACGTAGTAGTCGACGTTCTCGTCGCGGTTCTGCGGGTCAAAGTCACTGACTAACTTGGCGGCTTCGTAGGCGGCGACCTTCTTTGGGGTGGCTTTGATGTAGTAGCTGATTTGGTCGCCGGGTTTGTAGGCGCGGCCGCTCGCCAGGGCCAGCTCGTAAGCGGCAGCGCGGTTACGGCCGCCGGCACCGATCTTGGCGCGGTACTTGTCTAACGAGTCCTGGAGGGTGTCGGTCTTCATCAGCAGGTCGATCGGCATTTCGCCGTTGCGGATCCGGCGCTCGTAATCATCGCGCAAGGCCGGGATCGACTCTGGTTTGTTCTCCATCTGGAGCTTGATGATCTCTTCTAGAAAGACGCGCTGGAATTTCTCCAGACCCCGTGACTTGAGTGCACCGCCTTTGACGATGACTTCACCTTCTTTAGTTAGGAGCGCGTAGTTCTTCGCCTTGTAGCTGAACATGGCTTCGAATTGCTCGTCGAACTCGACTTCGATGCCGGCTGGGAGTTCCTTCGATAAGCCGTCGCGGAGTGCCTCGATCAACTTTGAATCCGCCTCACCCCAACCCTCTCCCTCAGGGAGAGGGCGCTCGCTCTCGTCGCGGCCTTGTAACTCACCTCCGCTACGTTCGCGTGCGAGTCCCTTCTCCTTGGGGAGAAGGCTAGGATGAGGGGAAGTCGGCGGGACGAAGTAGATGCCATCGGTATCTACTTCGATGACTTGCGCGCCTTCGGCCTTGAGCCAGTCGATCATCTGCTTGAGGAGGTCGCGACCTATTTGAGTTACTCGCGCGGCGGCGTCGAAGTCGGCGAAGTGGCCCTGCGCGAAGCCGAGGTAGCCGTAGAAGCTGTTGATCAAAATCTTGAAGGTGTTTTGCAACGCGTGGAAGTGACGCTGCCGCGCGAGATTTTTCTCCGTACGCATGTTCCCCTTCGCTTCGAGGCGAAAGGTGCGCAGATCGGTTAGCAGATGGCGGAAGATCTGGAGCCGGTCGGTTACTGGAAAGCAATCGAACTGCAGCATGACCGACGGATAGAGCGAGGCGATGTCGCAATGCCAGACGTTGCGCGCCACGCCGGTGAAGAAGATGTCGGTGTAACCGCCCTCGAAGCCGCGCACCATCGGTAGCTCGGGGATGCTGTGGCGCTGGCGGAAGTATTCGCGGAGGAAGAGCGCGTTGATCCGGGTGGCGTTCCCGCGCACGATCACGTCCTGATAGTTGTAGGGGAAAATCTGCGCCTGGATGAAGTAGCTAGGACTTAGTAACTCAGCGATGGCGCGTGTCTCGCGCACGGCGCAAAGGGCGCGTGTCTGAAAGCGCTCGTCGTTGTGCAGGTAGGCGCGCTGAAGTTCTTTGCCGGCTAACGAGGAGAACTCGGCGCTGTCGCAAAAGCCGAAGTGCTGCGCGACGTCAATACGCTCGAAGCCGCTAAGTGTGCGCATTCCGACATCATAGAACTGCGCGAGCAGGAAGGTGTCGACGAAGTGCCGGCCGTCGACCGCAAACTTAGGGTAATCGATTGTCTTCTCTGCAATCTGAAGCCGCGACGGACGTGAACGCAGAAAGCCACCGCTCCGGCCCCAGTCGAGTTTCACTTTCGCCTTCCGTGCCCGGGCCACGAGATAAGGCAGGTCGAACCGGAATAGGTCGTGACCTTCGATCACATCCGGATCGCGCTCCTTGATAAGGCTCGTCAGGCGCTTGAGCGCCGCCTTCTCCGATTCCTCCGACTGCTCAGGAGCTACGACGATCAGTTCTTCCCAGCCGCTGTTATCCGAGAGCGCGATGCTCGCGATGTGTTCCTGCGACGCCGCCGCGAGATCGTCTTCGCCGGTGAGCGAAATGACTTCGAGCTGCAAACGTTTTAGCTCCTCGAGAGCCATCCCTTTGAACAAGGTCCGTCCGGTCGCGGTGAGGTAATGCTGCACCGGATCGCTTAAGGCAAAGAAGGTGCGGCCGGCGCGCTTAAGTCCATTGCGCAGCGCGATCAGATTCTTCCAGCTGCCGACCGTGACCAGCCAGTTATATCTCAGGTCGCCGGCGAGCTTCTCGGCATTTTCCATCCCGAGATCGGCCACGTCCGCATCGCACCAGACGAAGGCTTGGAACGGCTCCACATCGACCGCGGTGCTTCCATCGGTTTCGCGCCGATAAACGCGCACCGTGCCGGTGTCGCCCATCTCGATCGCGACGATCCGCTCGGTGGGGTCGGCGCCGAAGAGGAGCTGGTTGTCTTCGAAAGCCATGCGCCGCAACTACGCGGCGGAGCGTTCCGGAATCAAGCTAGCGCCGCGCAACCGCGCCTATTCGAATCCTTCGACGATGCGAACCTCGCGCTCAACCGCATCCCCGAGAATGGCGAGGGCATCTTGATAGCGAGCACTCTCGTAGGTCGCGATCGCCGCTGCGACAGTCTCGAATTTTATCACCACCGTGAGCTCCTCGATCCCGCCTTCGTAAACTTTGGCCGGGGTGTTTTTGACCATGAAACTTCCGGCGGCGGCCTCAATGATCGGGATCGCGCGCTGAACATAATTCGCGAACTGATCGCGGTTTTTCACCACGCGGAAGGTGCTGATCCAATAACCCTTCGCCACGCGTAGAGCGTAAGCCTCGGCGTGACGGGAACAACAGCTCTTACGAAACCGTCAGCGCATTCCGCTGTCACCCGTCCAGGTGACTTTCGCGACCTGCCCGGCAACGACTTCTACTTCGAACTGCCAGTGTCCAATGCGAGCACCGGGGTCTTCACGAACAACAAGGTAGCGGCCCGGCGGCACCGCGACTTGGAATTGACCTTCTGCGTCGGTGCGGAATGTGGTGACGCGCGTGTCGCCGCTCTTGACGACGAATTCCAAATTGCCCGCGGGCGCGGCGCTCGGAGCGTCTTTGCGCAGTGGTCCTGGCCGGCTCGGCGAGACGAGGATGGTGCCTTCGATCCCGCTTGCGGTAGGGCTGAGCGCTGGAGTTTCTGCCATGAGCGATGACGCGGCCGAGAGGATGAAGAGTGCGGTAACGAGCTGACGAATCATTGCAGGTCTGTCTGTCGAACCAAATTGCCTGACAGTCAAAGTGCGGGCGCGGGATCACCACGCCGGCACCTCAAGTTCAGGCTCCTAGCTCTCGCCTTACTTCGAGACGAGGGTTGCGTTCGCGCCGTGCGTCAATGTTCCGCTCGTTCCAGCGACGGTGAACCGGTAGGTTCCCGCGTTGACCGCGCGCGCGACAGTTAGCGTCAGCGTCGACGAAGTGCCGCTGGTCGGGTTCGGCGAAAAGCTTGCCGTTACACCGCTCGGCAGCGCGCTGATCGACATCGTGACCGGTGAACTGAATCCGTTCGTCCTGTTCACTAACACCGTGTAGCTCACCGTTCGGCCGTTCTTTCTCACCGTCGCTGACGATGAATTGATCGAGAGCGAAAAGTCGGGAGCCGGCGTTGGCGTCGGAGTTGGCGCTGCTGTCGCCGTCGGCGTTACACCTGGACTCGGTGCTCACCTCGGGCTGCCGGTGCAAGCACCCGGACCCGCAGTGCTATCGACAAAGCCCGAGACCGTCCCGCTGAACTGTGACGACGTCGTGGTTGTGCCGAGAGCGCTGACGCCGCTGTCGCCGAGGTAATTCAGCGACAGGTTTGTCGGATCGTATGCCGGGTCGTAGGCCGAGCTCTCGATATCGCCCGCGCCACCGAGCGCGGCGTTGATCGCGACGGTGAAGCAACGCGGCGCGCCGCTCGTGTTAGCGAAGGTAAACTTCTTGTAGTACTTCGTGCCCGCGAAACCGCCGCCGGGGCTGGCCTTGCCCGAGCAAGTGCTCGGCACACCGTCGCGGCCGAGGCGATCGCTCTGCGTTGCGTCAGCGGTCGTCAGTGAGCTCGATGGGATGCTCTGATTCGCACCGCCAGAACACGTCGGGACGGTCAGCGGAATCGACTTTGTGCCGCTCGCGTAAGTGAGGTTCAGCGTCAGAGCGATATCTGTCCCGCAAACAAACGTGTCGGAGGTCGAGATGCGGAACGGGGTGGCGTTTGAGGCGCCCGCGTCGATCGCGAGGTTCGGGTAAGACGAGTTCGCGTCGATCACCGTAATGCCCGCGGTGGTGGTCGAAAACGTGGCCGAAATCGCAGTCTCAGCCGCGCAGCCATTGTTCTTCAGGCCGACGTTCAGCTGCACGCACTCGGCTTTGTTGACGATGCGGTTGTTGTTGCCTAACGAGTCGTCGATCGTGACGCCGTTCGCATCCAACTTCGAGCCACCGGACCGACAGGGTTTGAGACGCACGATGAAAGCGGGGGATGTCCGCGGAGGGAGCGAGTAAGTCTTTTCGCGGGAATCGCGTCCAACACGTATTTGCGCACCTTACGAGAATATATCCCGAACGATTTGCGGGGTTTACCCGCCAAACCTCCACCGGCAAAAGGTGCGCAGGTGACAAGTTTCGCCAGACCTGTGTAGGCTGCGCGCATGAAGCTCCACCTCGTCTTCGCTCTCTCCGCCGCGCTCAGCGCTCCCGCTTTCGCGCAGCAAACGCCGCAACAGATCGCGGACGCCGAGTTGCCATCGCTGGTCACGATCTACAAGGATCTGCACACTCATCCGGAGCTTTCCACGCATGAAGAAAAATCATCTGCTTTTGTCGCGAAAGAGTTGAAGGCGGCCGGCTGCGAAGTGACCGATCACGTCGGCAAATATGAAAACGCAAAGCAGACCGGCTATGGCGTGGTCGGGGTGATGAAGAACGGCGAGGGCCCGGTCGTCCTTGTGCGCACGGACATGGACGCGCTGCCGGTGACGGAGGAAACCGGGCTGCCTTACGCGAGCAAGGATACAGCGACGGATGAGGCCGGGAAGCAGGTGGGCGTGATGCAAGCCTGCGGACACGACATTCACATGGCCTCGTTTATCGGGGTAGCGCGCGCCTTGGCGAAGCTGAAAGACCAATGGAAGGGCACGATCGTGTTTGTCGGTCAGCCCGCGGAGGAGCTCGGAACCGGCGCGCGCGCGATGTTGAATGACGGTCTTTACACCCGCTGGCCGAAACCGAATTTCGCGATCGGCTTCCACGACAAGGCCGATCTGGCTGCGGGCAAGATCGGGGTGACCGAAGGCTACACTTATGCCGCAGTCGACTCAGTGGATGTGACCGTGCATGGCATCGGCGGCCACGGCGCTTACCCGCACAAGACAAAGGACCCGGTAGTGCTGGCGGCGGAGATCGTGACCATGTGGCAGACGATTGTCTCGCGCGAAAACAACCCGCTCGATCCCGTGGTCGTGACCGTCGGTTCGATCCACGGCGGGACGAAGCACAACATCATTTCTAACGAAGTGAAGATGCAGCTGACCGTGCGCACTTATAAAAAGGAGGTGCGCGCCCGTGTGCTCGCAGCGATCGAACGGATCGCCAAGGGCCTCGGCACCGCCGCGGGCCTGCCCGCGGATAAGTTACCCGACGTGACCGTGCGCGAGGGCGAGTTCACGCCCGCGACTTACAACAACCCGGAGCTGACCAAGCGCCTCGTGGGCGTGTGGAAGAAGTCGTTAGGCGCGGAGAACGTGGAGATGGTCGACCCGACGATGGGCGGCGAAGATTTCTCCGAATACAGCCTGCCGGATCACTCGATTCCCGCCGTGGATGTTCACGTCGGAGCCGTTGCGCCGGAGAAGATCGCCGAGTCAGAAAAGACGGGTACGCCGCTGCCCAGCCTGCACTCGAGCAAGTTCGCGCCTGTGCCCGAGGCGACCATCCGCACCGGCATCGTCGCAATGACCAGCGCGGTGCTCGACCTGATGAAGAAGTAGCACGCGCGTGCTTTCGCAGCTGAAACGCGCGGCCCGGTCGGCGATTGAAGCGCGGGTACTTCGTTCGGCGACGAGCGAGTTCGGGTTGGTGGTCGGCAATGACATCCGGCGTTTGCTGCGTCATCGCGAGCAGCCGCAGATCATGGATGTCGGCGCGAACGCAGGCCAATGGCTGCGTTCGATCAAAAGCGAATTCCCGAAGGCGCGGGTTGTCTGCTAGGAACCGGACGAGCGCGCTTTTGCAGCTTTGCGGCCTGGCAGCTTCTGAACTCGGCAATGTCGAGTGCGTTCCCTGCGCACTCGGCCGCGAACGGGGAAGCTCACGCTCCATCGCAATGCCGACTGGTGACGAGCTCGCTGCTCGAGCCGGTCGCGCCTTGCGCGGATCTTCCCTATGCGACCAAGCTGGCGCCGCTCGACGCAAAAGAAGTCGAAGTCCGCACGCGCTCCGATGAATTGCGTCGCTTAGGCATCGAGCATCTCGACCTGCTCAAGACGGACTGTCAGGGCTACGATCTCGCCGTTTTACGAGACGCGCAGAGGGCAATTGAATCCTGCCGGATCGATCTCATCGCGGCTTCTCGTTCATCGGGCTCTACGACGCGATCACTCGTTAGACTACTTCACCCGCACGTTCTTTCGCAGGAACGTCGGGACGTCGAGATCCTGCCCTTCAACGATCGTTGGCTCGCTCTTCTCGAAGCGGCCGCGGGTGACGGATTCGAACTGCATCACTTCCTGCTTCGCGACGATCTTCTCGATCGGCTGCGGTGGCTTCTCGATCGCCGCCGGCTTCTTCTTAGGAAGGATGACGCGGGGCTGCGCCGGCTCAGGTTCGATCATCTCCGGCATCGCTTGCGCAACGGGCGCAGGCGTCGGCTCGACCGGCTCCGGTTCAACGAACGACATCGCAACGGGCTCTTCTTCCATCGGCTCCGGCTCTGGAACCGCGGCCTCAATCGGCTCAGCTTCGGCAGCGACTTCCGCCTCGCTGAAGATCTGCTGTTCCGCTGGCTCAACCCGGACCGCCTCACGCTTGGTTTCGATGATCGGCTGCGGTTGGACAATCGCGGGACGCTGGCGAACAGGCGCGGGCATGATCGCCTCGCCGTCCGCCGCGAGCGAACTGATCAGCGTGACCGCGAGCCGGTTGCCCATTCGTCCATCGACCGCCGTGCCGAAAAGAATCTGCGTCTCATTGCCGACGTGGCGGTTCAACTCGCCCATCAGCGCCTCCACTTCGGACAACGTCATGGCCGGACCACCCGCGACATGCACGAGGACGTTCGCCGCATCCGACAACATGCGGCCGCGATCCATGAGCGGGTTTTTCAGGGCCTGGGTGAGCGCGTCGTGCGCGCGATTGTCGCTATCGGATTCGCCGTAACCGAAGAGGCAACGCGCGTTCGGCGCACGCAAAGCAGAGAGCAAATCGTCGAAGCCGATGCGGATCAGACCGGGTCTTTGAATGACGCTGCCGATCGAGCGAACGCTTTGGCTGATCGTCAGATCGGCCGCAGCAAAGGCCTGATGAATTCCCGCCTTCGGCGCGACGATGTCGCCGAGCTTGTCGTTCTCGAAGCAGATCACCGCGTTCGAGATTTCCTGCAGCCTAACGAGTGATTCCTGCGCCTGCGACGCGCGCCGTTTGCCTTCGAAGGTGAACGGCATGGTTGCGAAGGTGATGACGAGCGCGCCGGATTCGCGCGCGAGTTCCGCGATCACTGGCGCCGCGCCCGAACCCGTCCCGCCACCGAGTCCCACGCAGAGAAACACCAGCCGCGCATCCGCCAACGCGCCGCGCATTTCATCCGCCGCTTCCATCGCGGCGTTGTAGCCCAGCTCCGGATCGCCACCCGCGCCGAGCCCGCGCGTGACCTCGCGCCCGAGTTGCACCTTGTTCGCCGCAACAGAGCTGGCGAGCGATTGCACATCGGTGTTCGCGGCGATGAGATCCGACTTGTCGAGCCCATCGAGCACCATGCGATCGAGCGCGTTTGAACCCGCGCCTCCGATGCCGATGACTTTGATAGGGATGACTTCATCCTCGCGTTCCGGAAGGCTGTAGTTGCGGCTGAGTTGAATCATGTTTGCTCCTATCTCCTCGTGTTCGCAATCATCCCGAGTGAAGTCGAGGCACCCCGTTGCGTTAGGCTCGGTTCTGCCACGGGGTCTCTCGACTCCGCTTCGCTCCGCTCGAGATGACGCCTAACGAATGCCATTGAAAATCTTGCCGAAAATCCGGCCGAAGCCGCGACGCTGCGGCCGATCGACCTGCACTGCTTGGGCGTACTTGATCAGGCCGATCGCGGCGGAGAATTGCGGGTTTTCGAAAGCACTCGTTAGGCCGGACATCGTCTGCGCATGCGCGACGCGCGCCGGTAATTCAAAGATGTCCTCGGCCAGGTGATCGATCCCCTTGAGGTGACTACAGCCGCCGGTGATGAAGATGCCTTCGCCGATGTAGTTGATGAATTGCTCTTCCTCGAGCTTGCGCTTGAGCAGCTCGAAGGTCTCACGCAAGCGCAGGTGAATGATCGTATTCAGCGTCTCGCGCTCGATCTCTTTTCCGGCGAACCCGGAGTCGTCTTTGAGCAGGACCGTTTCGCCGGGCAGGCAATTCCCGAGGGTCACGCCGCCCTCCTCGATCTTCAATTTTTCCGCGCGTGTCATCGGGATGCGCAGACCCATCGAGATG
>JALZAD010000107.1 GCA_030948555.1 Verrucomicrobiota bacterium
CGGTGTAGTCGCTGAGCGACGACCAGATGAAACGCCCGCCCATGTTGAAGAGGCTGAGTAACGCGACGAACCCGCCGGCGGCGGCGGCGGTGATGCGCCCGGGAAACATCTCCTGAATCATGGGCGATGCCTGTTCGAGGATGCCGATGCCGGCGGTGACGTTGAAGCAGAGGACCACCCAGAGGAACCAGAACTGCGGCGTCCGCCACGCCTGGTCGAGCGCAACATTCGCAGTCGTGATCAGGCGCTGCTTCTGCACCGGCGCGACGTATCTGGCCGGCTTCCATCCTTCCGCGGGGACGCGCACGATGAGCGAGCCGAAGACGATGAAGCAGAAGTAGATCAGGCCCATCGCGACGAAGCTTTGCAGCACGCCGGTGCTGGTCGCGCTCTTGAAATGATCCATCAAGAGCAGGCTCAGATTTGACCCAATGAATGCGCCGCCGCCAAAACCCATGATGGCCATACCCGTCGCCATGCCGGGCCGATCAGGAAACCATTTCACCAGCGTCGAGACCGGCGAGATGTAGCCGAGGCCGAGGCCGCAACCGCCGAGCACGCCGTAGCCGAGGTAGATAATCCAGAGCTGGTGCAGCGCGATGCCGATCGCTGACACGAGAAATCCGCCGCTAAAGCACAGCCCGGCCGCGAGCATGGTTTTGCGCGGGCCGACGCGCTCCACCCACTTCCCGAACAGTGCAGCCGACGCGCCGAGGAAGAAAATCGCGAGGCTGAAAATCCAGGCGAGCGACGGCTGCGACCAGTCGTTAGGCGCGGACTGCGTCACGCCGATGAGCTTGGTGAGCGGAAGCTTGAAGACGCTGAAGGCGTAGACTTGGCCGATCGAGAGATGCATCGCGAGCGCCGCCGGCGGGACGAGCCAGCGGTTGTAGCCGGCGGGGGCGACGGTGTTTTCGCGATCGAAGAAGCTCATCGCAGCGCTGTGCTCACCTTATGAACTACGGAAGTGACCTGATCCTGGATGTATGAAGCCGGCGGATGTCCGCGGAACGTTGCATGGCGGCTTTGAACCCGCGGGGCTTGATTCCGATCCATTCTGCGAATCTCGCGATCCCGGGATGCGCCTTCAGCTTTTCGACCGTGTTGTATTCGCGCTCCAGCTCCTTCTCGCTGAGGAGGGCGTGGATCTGCGAATGGCACGGGCGGCAAATACCGACGACTTGCCTAACGAGCGGTCGGGAGAAGTCGCGCTTGTTCTTCTTGTTGCTGTGTCTGGTGCGCGGAATGAGATGATGACGGGTGAGCGTTTCCTCCCGACCGCAGATCGCGCAGTTTCCCAGAGATTCAAAAGCAGCCACGGATTAACACGGATCTACGCGGATGAAGAGCCGGTCTTTCGGAATCCGTGTTTCATTCGTGTTAACCCGTGGCTAAACCTCTTCACACGTGTCGGCCTTTGAAGGTGAGCTCAGCGACTCCTGACTTGTCCAGTTCGCCAAGTCCTTCCGCGATCATCCGCTCGTATTGCTGCTTCGTTGCGCGGGCGAGCGGCAGATCGAGACCCGCTCCTTCAGCTAATGCCAGCGCGATGCCGCTGTCCTTCGCCGCGTGCGCGGCGGAGAAGAAGGTCGCGTGATCGCGGTTCTGCATATCTTCGCCGTCCGTCTGGAGCACACGCGACGCGGCGCCGGTTTGCGAAAAAACTTCGCGCAACATCGTCACGTCGAGGCCGAGCGCATCACCCAGCCCGAGACCTTCCGCGAGCCCAGCGGTGTTGATGTTCATGACCATGTTGACGAGCGCTTTCACCTTCGCGGCCTCGCCTGTTTTTCCGACAAAACGCATCGACGCGCTGAGATCTTTCAGGATGGGCTCGGCGCGGCGGAAGGTCTCCTCTTTGCCGCCGCACATCAGGTAAAGCGAACCGTCTCGCGCCTGCGTGATGCTCGAAGCCATGCAGGCTTCCAGCGTCTCGGCGCCGGCGTGGTGCGCGAGCTCTTCTACCTCGCGATGCACTTCCGGCGAAATGGTTGCGCAGTTGATGAACAATTTGCCGCGCGCGTTCACGAGCAGGTTGTCTTCGCCGCGGAAGATCTCGCGCATCGCGGCATCGTCCGAGACGACGGTGAAAATCACGTCTGCGCCCGCGGTGATATCGCCGAGCGTTGGACACGCCGTGGCGCTCAATTCCGTCGCGAGCGAAGTCACTGCCGAGCGGTTCGCGTCGTACAACGCAGTGACGTGATAGCCGCGGTCCTTCAGGCGACGCGCCATGTTCGCGCCCATCCTGCCCACGCCGACGAATCCAATGTTCACGCGGTAAACTTCGCGGCGAAGAAGGGGTTCGCCTGTCTCTCGTTTTCGACCGTGGTGAGCGGGCCGTGGCCGGGGCAGATGATGGTCTCGTTAGGCAAAACCAGGATCTTCTCGAGATTGTTTTGCAGCGCGTCTTTGTAGGAGACCGCGCCGCCGCCCATCGAGCCGGCGAAGATCGAATCGCCCGCAATCGCGAGCGGCCGTTCCAGTCCGCGCACGAAGTAAGTCAGCGCGCCTTCGGAGTGACCCCACGTCAGCAGCGTATCGATCGCGAGCGCGCCGACTGTTAAGCGTTTGCCTTCCGGCAGTCTTTCCGCGCCCTCGACTGATTCGCGCTCTCCGATGAACGCCGCCGCACCGGTTGCTTTTCGCAGTTCGCCGAAGGCGGCGATGTGATCCGGATGCGAGTGCGTGAAAAGGATCAGCTCAATTTTCACCTGCTCAGTGCGCGCCATCCTCAGCATTTCACCAGCATCGGCGCCGGTATCGAATGCGATGCCGCGCTTCGTCTGCGGGTCCCAGACCAGATACGAGTTCACGGTCATGTCGCCGAAGGTGGTATTGAACTGCGCCGCTCCGTGCGGGAGTGCAATGTCGGGCGGCGTCCAGTTGCCGCTCGCGAGATCAAAGAGCGCGCGCCCGGCGAGGTCGAGAACCGGTGCGACGCGATAGATTGCCAGCTCATCGAGTTCGCCGGCGCGAAGCTTGCGCACATCGGAGGAACTGATGCGCGCCTGCTCCGCCAGCTCGCTATCAGAAAGGCCGAGGCCGCGCTGCGCTTTGCCGATGACGTCGGCAAAAGTGTCTTCGAGAGGAATTTTCTTCATACGGCAACGGGTTCTTCGGGGCGCAGCACCGTCAGACGCCTAACGAATACCTCCGCGGCGCGGCCTGCTACTTCTTCGACGCTCAAATGCTGATCGGACTCCTTTTCGATCGAAGTCATGACCACGTTCGCGATGCCGCACGGCGTGATGTGATCGAAGGCGGAGAGATCGCCACAGACGTTCAGGGCGAAGCCATGCATCGTGATCCACTGCTTCACGCCCACGCCGATCGACGCGATCTTCCGCCCTTCAACCCAGACGCCGGTCAGGCCGGGCCGGGTTTGTCCACGCACTCCGAAACACGCGAGCAGCTCGATCAGCGTGTCTTCGATCCAGCGCAGATAACGATGAAGGTCCTGCACGTATTTGCGCAGATCGATGATTGGATAGCCGACGAGCTGCCCAGGCCCGTGATAGGTTGCCTGGCCCCCGCGGTTGATCGGAAAAAGGGGATGCGGCAGATGCGAAGGGTCGCGCAAACTCGATTGGTCAGGCGTGCGCCCGATCGTGTAAACCGGCTCGTGCTCGAGCAGGAGCAGCTCGTCGCCTAACGAATCATCAGCGCGTTTCTTCACCACGATTTCTTCCTGCAGGGCAAGCGCATCGGCGTATGCGATCCGTCCGATCCAACGACTCGTTAGGCGCGGTTCGTTTTGGATTGTCCGGATCACAATAGACGGAAGATTTCAGCCACGGATAAACACGGATTTTCACGGATGAAGATGCAGGGCGGTCTGTCTCCGAATCCGTGTTTCATCCGTGTTAATCGGTGGCCGAAGAAAACTTCAGATCTGCGCCGCAGTCGGAACCCCGAGCCTGGCACTCTCCTGCGCGCGCAAGTGCGTAAGGCCAATAGCCAGTGCATCGGCTTCATCATTCTGCGGAGTAGTCGTTAGGCCAAGCAGCGCGCGGATCATGAAGGCGACCTGCGCCTTGTCCGCACTGCCGCGACCGACCGTCGCCTGCTTGATGCGGGTCGGCGCGTATTCGAAAATCGGCAGCCCACGCTGCGCCGCAGCGAGGATCACCGCGCCACGCGCCGCGCCCAGGGCAATCGCCGTTTTGTAGCTCTGCACATAAATGACCGCCTCGAGCGCGCAGCAATCCGGCTCATGCTCGAGAATCAGTTCCGCCATGCGCTCGTGGATCGCGACCAGACAGGACGACGGCGCTAGCGCCTGCTTGTTCTGGATTAATCCAAAGTACAGCGCGCGTGGGTTCCGGCCGTTTGCTTCGACGATCGCGACACCGGTGCTGCGTAGCGAGCAGTCAATCGCGAGGACGCGCATCGGCGGAAGGTAGCGTCAATCCGCGAGAAAGCCGAGCACGAGAAACACGCAGCCGACGGCGCCGAGGACCATGCTCACGGCCCAGTAGAGTGGTCGTTTGGTCGGCCGCTTCGATCTGGCTCATCATCGCTTCGTTCACGCGCGCGCCGGCGAGCAGGCCGGTGACCGCGGCGAGAATCGCCAGGATCGCAGTGCTCAACGCGACCCATGAAATCCATTTCGATCCACCATGCTCCGCGGCGTGGTGCATGTGTTCGTGCAGATGCTCGAGCGGGACTTCCGGCTGTTCCATGAGGCGCGGAGACGTTAGGAATTGCGCCGCTTCCTTCAAGAGCCGGCTGATATTCGCGTTGAACGACGCAAGCTCGCGAAGCAGCGTAAAGGCGATGGCGCGGCAGTATATTCTTCAACCCGCACCGGCGGCCGCGGGCATTCACATCAACTATGCGGCCGAGCTGAATGAGCAGCAGCTTGCGGCCGTGACGGCGCCGCCGGGGCCGTTGCTCGTGATCGCGGGCGCGGGCAGCGGCAAGACGCGCACGCTCACCTATCGCGTCGCCTACCTGCTCGAAAACGGCGTTGATCCGCGGAACATTCTGCTGCTCACCTTCACGAACAAAGCCGCGCGGCAGATGCTCGATCGTGTAACGAACTTGCTGCCGGTCGACGCGAGCGGGCTTTGGGGCGGGACGTTTCACTCGATCGGTAATCGCATGCTGCGACGACACGGTAGTGTGCTCGGTTACTCGAGCGCGTTCACCATTCTGGATCGCGAGGATCAGAAGGACCTGATCGATACGGTGGTCGCGAACGCCGGAATCAATCCGAAGGAGATCCGGTTTCCAAAGGGCGATGTGCTCGCCGAAATCTTCAGCTTCGTCGTCAACACGGAGCACTCGATGGAGGAGATGCTGGCCGAGAAGTTCCCGTATTTCCTCCCGCTCATCGGGCAGATCAAAGACGTGCACGAGCGCTACGAGCGGAAGAAAAAAGCGACAAACTCGTTAGACTTCGACGATCTCCTCGAGAAGACGCTGCGCATGCTGAAGGAGCACGAGGAAGTGGGCGACACCTATCGGCGCAAGTTCCAGTTCATCCTGGTCGACGAGTATCAGGACACGAACAAGATCCAGGCGGACTTGATCGACACGCTCGCGGCGGAGCATCGGAACGTCATGGTGGTGGGGGACGATGCGCAGTCGATCTACTCGTGGCGCGGCGCGAATTTCAAAAACATCCTGGAATTTCCAAAACGTTATCCCGACGCGCAGGTCTTCAAGATCGAGCTGAACTACCGGAGCGTGCCGGAGATTCTCGCGGTCGCGAATGCGGCCATCGCGCCGAACGTGGAGCAGTTCAAAAAAGCGCTCGCCGCGACGCGTGAGTCTAACGAGTTCAAGCCCGCGATCGTGGCGTTGAATGACGGGAGCGAGCAGGCGGCGTTCATTGCTCAGCGGATCCTCGAACTGCGCGACGAAGGCATCGAGCTCGACGAAATCGCGGTGCTGTATCGCTCGCACTATCACGCGGTGGAGTTGCAGCTCGAGCTCTCGCGCCGCGGAGTTCCATATCAGATCACGAGCGGGGTGCGGTTTTTCGAACAGGCGCACATCAAGGACGTGGCGGCGTTCATCCGGTTCGTCGCCAATCCGCGCGATGAAGTGGCGTTCAAGCGCATGATCAAGCTGCTGCCCGGCATCGGGAACAAGAGCGCGGATAACCTATGGAACGCGTGGGAGAAATCGCTCGACGCAGATGTTGTAGCCGGGGGCGCTGACCCCGGCGGCGCAGACGCTTCCTCAGGGCGCAGCGCGGACGCGCCTTCCCCCGGGGTCGACGCCCCCGGCTACAACTTCGGCGAGCGGCTGCGCGCCATGCAGGTCGGCGCGAAGTCGAAGAAGTCGTGGGAGCAACTCGGGTTTACGCTTGATGAGATCGCGCCCGGCGGAGTGCCGAACCCGCCGTCGGAGATGATCACGTCCATCGTCGAAGCGATCTACGACGACTACGCGAAGGCGAACTTCACCAACTACGAGCTGCGCCGCGAAGATCTGAACCAGCTCGCCGCCTTCGCGCGCCAGTTCAAAAGCGTCGACGAATTTCTTTCGCAGCTTGCGCTGATCAGCAACGTTGACGCCGAAGCCGCGCCCAACGCCACGGCCGACGACGAGGCGGTGAATCTTTCGTCCGTGCACCAGGCGAAAGGGCTCGAGTATCACACCGTCTTCGTGATTTGGCTGACGGACGGAATGTTTCCGAGCACGCGCTCGTTAGACACCCGCGAAGCGATCGAAGAAGAACGGCGCCTCTTCTACGTCGCGATCACTCGCGCGCGCGACGAGCTCTACCTGACCTATCCGCACATGCGGCTGAACGCCGGCTACGGCGACATGTTTCAGCGGCCGTCGCGTTTCCTAAAGGAGATCCCGACTCAGCTGGTCGAGGATTGGCAGATCAGTCGCAGCTAAAGCTTTCTTTAGCCACGGATTAACACGGATGAAACACGGATTGGAGACAGATGAGTTGCATCCTGTCCATCTGCTTCATCGTGAGACGACGGAGAAAATTATTGGCGCTGCTTTCGAGGTGCATCAGCAGCTTGGCTACGGCTTCCTTGAGCGCGTGTATCAGCGTGCGTTGCAGGTTGAACTGGTCCGCCGCGGCGCGCCTGCGGAGTTAGAGAAGCGAATTCAGGTTCTCTATAAAGGTGTCGTCGTCGGCGAGTACGACGCTGATTTGCTGGTCGATGCTTCTGTGTTGGTCGAAATCAAGATCGCGCCGGAGTACGACAAACGTGATGAAGCGCAGTTATTGAACGAGCTGAAGGCAACCGGAATGAAGGTCGGCCTCGTTCTGAATTTCGGCCGAACGAAGCTGGCCTACAAGCGCCTGGTCTTCTGAATCCGTGTTTCATCCGTGTTAGTCCGTGGCTAAATGAATCTTTCTCCCGAAAACAGAATCGCCGGCGTCCTGACTCCGCTTTTTGCGCTTCGGACCGAGGACGATCTCGGAATCGGCGATCTCGCTGGGCTGCGCCAGTTCATTGATTGGGCCGCAGGCATTGGTTTCAAGCTGGTGCAGCTCCTGCCGATCAATGAAACGGGTGGCGACAACAGCCCCTACAACGCGATCAGTGCGATGGCGATTGAGCCGACCACGTTGCATTTCGCACCTGATTCGCCCGCGGAGCTGACGCAGGAGGATTTCGACGAAGTGATCGCGCGCTTCAATTTGAAGAAGCTCCGCTCGGGCGTGGTGCACTACGACAAAGTGCGCGAGCTAAAGCGGGCGCTGCTCGAAAAGGCGTTCGCGCGCTTCACGCCTAACAAGTCCTTCACACGCTTCCGCGAGGAGGAGAAATCCTGGCTGAATGATTACGTCTTCTTCCGCGCGCTGATGGAAGAAAACGGCGGCACCGAAGCGTATGATCACTGGCCGGAAGAACAGCGAACACTCGAGTCAGCGCGGAGCTGGTTCGCAGCGCAAAACGCGAAGGTGCAGGAACGGTTCGCGCGCCATCAGGAGTTCTTCAGCTACGTGCAGTGGATCGCCTACGAGCAATGGATGAGCGTGAAAGCGTATGCCGACGAACGCGGCGTCGCGCTCATGGGCGACATTCCGTTTGGCGTCAGCTACTACAGCGCGGACGTCTTCTCGCGACCCGATCAGTTTCAGCTCGACTGGTCAGGTGGCGCACCGCCTGAGCCGTACTTTAAGGACGACGAGTTCACCCAGAAGTGGGGCCAGAACTGGGGGATTCCGCTCTACAACTGGGCGGCGATGCGGACCAACAACTTTGACTGGTGGCGGCAGCGGGTGCGCGGCGTGCGCAACATCTTCCACGTCTTTCGCATCGACCACGTGCTCGGCTTCTACCGCATCTACGCCTTTCCGTGGCGGCCGCAGCGCAACCCGGAATTCCTGCCGTTATCGCAGGAGGAAATGCTCGAGCGGACCGGCGGACGGAGACCGCATTACGCACCGCGTGAGGACTCGACGCACGAGAATTGCGAGGCGAACCAGCGCGAAGGCGAGGAGTATCTGCGCGTCGTGCTCGACGCTGCGGAAAGCACGCGGCTGGTGGGCGAAGATTTGGGCACCGTTCCGCCCTACGTGCGACCGAGCTTGCAGTCGTTAGGCATCGCGGGATTCAAGATTCCGCAATGGGAAAGCACGCCGGACAATCGCGTTGTTCCTGGCAGCGAATATCAGCGCCTTTCCGTCACCACCTTCGCGACGCACGACCACAAGCCGATCCGCGCGCTGTGGGATGATGCCTTCGCGCCGGAGGAGAGCGCGGAGCGGGAACAAGCACGCGGCGATCTGCGGAAGATCGCGGAGTTCGCGGGCATCCACTCGTTAGGGAACGGAGCCGATTTCGAGCGCGAATTCTACGGTCCGATCAACCGCGCGTTATTCGCGAGCAACGCCTGGATGGCGATTGTCATGATCACCGACCTGCTCGCGCGCAAAGATCGTTTCAACGTGCCGGGGACAGCGGCGAACTCGAACTGGAGTCAGCGCCTGCACATGACGCTCTCGAGATTGGGCAGGAGTCGCACGGTGAAGCACCGGATGAAGCTGGTGCGATCGCTCTTGGAAGAAACCGGAAGAATTCCAGCCACGGATTGACCGGGATTTTCGCGGATGAAGAAGCAGAAAAATCCGTGTTTCATCCGTGTTAATCCGTGGCAAAGAAACGCATGAACTCTCCGATCAAAGTCGCGATCACCGGCGCCGCCGGACAGATTGGTTACTCACTTCTTTTCCGGGTCGCTTCCGGCGCGGTCTTTGGACCTGACCAGCCAATCGAGCTGAGTTTGATCGAGATTCCGCCGGCGCTCGACGCGCTTAAAGGCGTGGTGATGGAGCTCGATGATTGCGCATTCCCGTTGCTCAAAGGGATCACGCCGACAGCGGATTTGAACGAAGGATTCCGCGGCGTGAACTGGGCCTTGCTCGTCGGTAGCGTGCCGCGGAAAGCGGGCATGGAGCGCGGCGATTTGCTCGGCATCAACGGCAAGATTTTCATCGGCCAGGGGCAGGCGATCGAGAAGAACGCGGCGTCGGATGTTCGCATTCTCGTGGTGGGAAACCCGTGCAACACCAATTGCCTGATCGCGATGAACAACGCGCGTTCGATTCCAAAAGAGCGCTGGTTCGCCATGACGCGGCTCGACGAAAACCGCGCTAAAGCGCAGCTCGCGCAGAAGGCCGGTGTCGACGTGACGAGCGTCTCGAACATGACGATCTGGGGCAATCATTCCGCGACGCAGTATCCGGATTTCTACAACGCGAAGATCGATGGCAAATCGGCCGCGGAAGTGATCAGCGACGAGAGCTGGCTGAAAGATGCGTTCATCAAAACCGTGCAGCAGCGCGGGGCCGCAATCATCAAGGCGCGCGGCCTTTCCTCCGCGGGTTCGGCGGCGAACGCGGCGATCAACACGGTGCAGAGCCTAACGAGTGATACGCCCGGTGACGATTGGCACAGCGTGGCGGTTTGCTCGGATGGAAGTTACGGCGTTGCCGAGGGTCTGATCTCGTCCTTCCCGATCCGCAGCCGCGGTGGAAAATGGGAGATCGTCCAGGGCCTCGAGCTCAACGAATTCAGCCGTTCCAAGATCGATGCGTCGATCGCGGAACTCGAAGAAGAGCGCGGTCTGGTCGGCGAGTTGCTCCCGAAATAACGGCGCCGGTTTGGAGCCGCGCATCGCTAGTCCCAGCTCGAATTGCTGAGCTGCTCCGGTATGTTGCGGACCATGCTCCGCCGCTCCTTTCTGCTCGTCGCCTTTGGCTTATTTGCCCTCGCTCCGTTCGCGTTCGCGCAGACTCAGTACTCGATCGGCAACCCATCGAACGAGCAGCAGTACATGATCGAGTTGATCAATCGCGCGCGGGTCAACGGCGCAGCCGAAGCGGCACGGACTGGCCTGAGCGGGCTGCAGGAAGGATCGCCCACGATCAACGGACAAACGTGGACGATCCAGAATGCGAACCAGCCACTCTCGTGGAATCCGCAGCTCGCAACCGCGGCCCAAAATCACGCGACGAACCTGAACAACGCGGACCAGTTCTTCCTCGGCGTCTCGCCGCACACGTTCGGCGGAACGACCCCGGCGCAGCGGATTGCGGCGGCTGGGTATAACGCCGCGCCTTACACCGGCCGCACGACCGCCGGCGGATCTTATCCGGGCGAGGAAAATGTTTCCGAAGCGGTCACGCAGGGCAGCGGATCTTTCAGCGGCGCGAAGTTAATCCAAGGCGTCCTGGATGCGCACAACGGCCTCTTCGTCGATACGACCGTGCCAGGTCGCGGACATCGCTCAACCATGATGCTCGAATTTTACCGCGAAGCGGGCGTCGGGATTTCGGCCGGCACGGACAACCAGACCAATCCCGGCCAGCCCGGCGGCCCGTGGGATTCGCTCTACATCGTGGAGAATTTCGGCACCGCTGCCGGCAGCACGCCGTTCATCACCGGCGTGGTCTACAACGACGCGAACGGCAACGGAGTCTATGATCCGGGTGACGGCATTGGTGGCGTGCGCGTGGACGTCGCGGGCGCGAACTTTTTCGCCATCACGACTGCGTCCGGTGGTTACTCCGTGCCGGTGCCGGCGAACGGAACCTACGCCGTCACATTCAGCGGCGGCGGCGTTCCGACCACGCAGCGAAGTGCGACCGTCGCGAGCAACCTGAATGCGAAGCTCGATCTCACCGCCGCCGTCAGCAGCATTGCGCTGGAAAGCATCTCCACGCGCGCCCGCGTTGGCTTGAATGATGACGTCATCATTGGCGGCTTTGCGATTCGCGGCGCTGGTCAGAAACGCATCCTTGTTCGCGGTCTCGGACCCGTCCTCGCCAATCCGCCGTTCAATGTTCCAAACGTCCTCGCGAACCCGACGCTGACCATCCTGCAAGGTCAGACGCCGCTCGCATCGAACGACGACTGGGCCAGCGGCCCGAACGCGCAAGAGCTGGTCGCGCTCGGTAAGCAGCCGCCGAAATCCGCGGAGTCCGCGCTGATTATTTCGCTACCCGCGGGCGACTACACGGCACAAGTGCGCGGCGTTAACAACACCACCGGCGCCGGCCTGGTGCAGATCTACGATCTTGATCCGGCGTCGAGCCCGAAGCTCGACAGCATCTCAACTCGTGGCGTCGTCGGCGTGGATGATGACGTGATGATCGGCGGTGTGAACCTGCAAGGCGCGGGTACGCAGAAGGTCGTCTTCCGCGCGATTGGGCCGTCGCTGGCGCAATTCGGCGTCGCAAACACGCTCGCGAATCCCTACCTGCGCGTCGCGGATGCGAACGGGAATACGGTCGCGGAAAAACGATGACTGGGGGACTGATCCGAACGCGGCCGAGCTCATGTCGCTCCGGCTCGCGCCGGGAACAAAGGAGCCGGCGATGGTGCGCACGCCCGGCGCTTACACCGCGATTGTTAGCGGCGTGAACCGCACGACGGGCGTCGCGCTCGTTCAGGTCTACAAGATCAACTGATCGCGCGCGGCACTAACGGCCGTTCCGCACGAAGGCCGCACTGTCGTAGTAGGTGCGAAAACCGGTGATGCGATCGCCATCAAAGTCGATCACGCTGATGCCGCGGTAGTCGACTGGTTTGCCTTCCGCGGTTGTGCCGCGGGATTGCCATTCCATCGACGCGGAGTTTTCGCCAACGGTATCGTGCGTGAACTCGGAACGGATCTCCTCGAATTGATCGAGATAGGTTTGCCAGAACACGGTCGCATCGTTGCCGTGATCACCGCCGAGGTTAGTCAGCTGTGCGCCGTCCGCGAAAAGGCCGGCGACCGGCTTCGGGTCGCGACTCTTTTCGGCATGCTGTAGCGCCTGCTTGAAACGGGCAGGCAATCCTTCGGTTTGCTTCTCGGCGCTCATGCCGACGTTACGAAGTCACGCCGTCGATAGATGCGACGCAATCAACTTTCCTCCGCGAACCCTTGTTCTCGGAATTCAAAGTTTAGTAATCTGCGCGAATGTCCGTGGTTCGTTTTCCCCAGTTCTTATCCGTCGTTTCAGTAAGCGCCGTCGCGCTGCTCAGCATCTCACCGGCCGCGCCAGCGCAGGTGCAGCATGAGGCCGCGCCGCCCGCGCCGCCGATCGTGAGCGGCGGAGTCGCGGCCTTGACCGCGCCGGATGCTCCCGCGATTGCAGCGCCATACTCGATCGGCGATCCGACGCCTGAAGAACAGCTCTACGTGGAGTACATCAACCGCGCGCGGGCGAACCCGCCAGCCGAAGGCGAGCGGCTCGCGACCACCACAGATCCCGACGTGCGCGGCGCATACAACGGCATGGGCGTTGACCTGAATCTGATGCGTTCGCAGTTCAACGCCATCGCGCCCGCGCCGCCGCTTGCGATCAACGCCCTCCTCACGACCGCGGCGCGCGCGCACACGCAGAATATGTTCAACCTGCATTACCAGGGCCACGGCGATATCGACGGCGGACCGAGCACGCTCGGCGCACGCATCCTCGCGAGCGGCTATCTCGCCGATGCGCTCGGCTACAGTTACGGCGAAAATGTGTTCTCGTTCGCGAAGTCGGTCTGGTACGGCCACGCCGGTTTCAATGTCGACTGGGGCGGCTCGGCGGCGACCGGCGGGATGCAATCGCCGCCCGGACATCGGCAGAACATTCACAGCGCCGACTTCCGCGAGATCGGCGTCGGCGTGGTGATCGGGACGAGCGGCATCATCGGACCGCAGCTTGTCACGGAAGACTTCGGCAGACGGAGCACGCAGCCGTTCCTCACCGGCGTGGTTTATCGCGACGCGAACAACGACGGGTTCTACGACATCGGCGAGGGCGTGCCCGGCGTGCGCATTGATGTGCAAGGCGTCGACTTCTACGCGATCAGCGCGACGGCTGGCGGCTACGCGATCCCGCTACCCGCGAACGGCAGCTACACGGTGACGTTCAGCGGCGGCGGTCTTCCGACAACGCAGCGCACCGCGACGGTGACCAACAGTCAGAACGTGAAGGTCGATTTCGTGACCGCGGGGAGCACCAGCTCAACTGCGCTCGAGAGCATTTCGACGCGGGCGCGCGTGGGCTTAAGCGATGACGTGATCATCGGCGGCTTCGCGGTGCGCGGCGCAGGACAGAAGCGGATCCTCGTTCGCGGGCTCGGCCCGATTCTCGCCGACTTCAAGGTCCCGAACGTCCTCACGAATCCGAGCCTCACGGTTTACCAGGGCCAGACAGTGCTCGCGACGAACGACGATTGGGCAACCGCCAGCAACGTCGCGGAAATCATGGCCACCGGGAAAGCACCGACAAAGGCGCTCGAGTCGGCGATTCTCCTCTCGCTGCCCGAAGGGGATTACACCGCCGTCGTGCGTGGCGTTGGCGCGAATCCGACCGGCGCCGGGCTCGTGCAGGTTTATGATCTCGACCCGAGTTCCAGTCCGAAACTGCAGAGCATTTCAACGCGCTGCGTGGTGGGCGCGGATGACGACGTGATGATCGGCGGCGTGAACATCGTCGGCAGCGGAACGCAGAAGGTCGTGATCCGCGGGATCGGGCCTTCGCTTACGCAATACGGCGTCGCCGGCGCGCTCGGAAATCCGACGCTCCGCATCGCAAACGCGAACGGCGATACCGTCGCGGAGAACGATGACTGGGCGAATGGAACGAGCGCGGCGGAGCTTGGTGCGCTCGGCCAGGCACCTCCCGGTGCAGCGGGTGCGCTGGAAGCGGCCGTCGTGCTGAAGCTGAGTCCGGGTGCTTACACCGCGATTGTTAGCGGTGTGGGCCGTACGGCCGGTGTCGCCCTCGTGCAGGTGACGAAGTTGGATTGATGCGCTACGACAATTCGCTGCCGGTAAGGCGGGCGAAAGCCTCGCGATACTTTGCCGCAGTTTTATCGATCACCTCCTGCGGCAAGCGAGGTGCGGGCGGAGTTTTGTCCCAGCTCAGCGTCTCGAGATAATCGCGCACGAACTGCTTGTCGTAACTCGGCGGACTTTGGCCGGCGACGTAACTGTCCGCCGGCCAGAAACGCGATGAGTCCGGGGTGAGGCATTCGTCGATCAGGATGAGCTCGTCGTTGAACAGGCCGAACTCGAATTTCGTGTCGCCCACGATGATGCCGCGCTCGCGCGCGTATTCGCTGCCCGCTTTGTAGATCAACAAACTGAGCTCGCGCGCGCGCGTCGCGATCTTCTCGCCCACGATCTTGCAGGCAGTCGGCCAATCGATGTTCAAATCGTGACCGCT
>JALZAD010000127.1 GCA_030948555.1 Verrucomicrobiota bacterium
CGCCGGTAAACGCAGCCGGTGATCAGCCATCGCACCGGTCAGCGTGTAGCGATTCTCGACTACGTAGAGTCGATTCATCGTGTCCTTTGCGCTGCCGACACGACGCCGCGCGCCGAACGCCCGCGCGGAGGCCACATCGCCTTCGCCGCAATCAAGGAAGTCGCTGTCGAGCGCGAGGATCACATCGGCCCGTTCGAAGCGCGGGATGAGCCGCGAGTTCTCGCCGAAGCTCATCATCGTGCTGTAATTCTGCGCTTCGCTCAGCAGCGGCTCGTAACGGCACCAGCGCATCTTCGGATAGACGCGCTCGAGGTCGCGGCGGAGACGCTCGCGCGTCGGCGAGAGCGTTTCCTCGACGAAGAACGCCATGCCTGATCCGTCGCCGATCTGCGGACGAAGTTGCTCGAGGTATTGATCGAACGCTGGACGCTCGCGCGTTTCGCCGACCCATTTGCCCGGTCCCTTTGGCATCCGCCCGTCTTTGCGGTCGTGCTCTCCGGTGGACGATTTCTCCACGCGCTCAACAAAACGCTTCGAACGCGCCGGATCGTAGAGGTCGAGGATGGAAGCTTGCGCGAAGGCGTCCGTGCCGCCGCCACTCGTCGGATGAAGCGGGTTGCCTTCGATCTTAATTGGACGCCCATCGACGGTTGCGACTACGAGCGGCAAGGCTCCGCTGCGGCGCGGCATTGCGGTCGCATAGTAGAGCGCCTTTCCGGGAATCGCCCATTCGACACTCTTCGAGAAAGGAAAGAGATGCGCTTCCGGCCGGCGACAACTCGTTAGGCCGAATCCGGCCAGCGCCATTGATGCGCCCATCAACTTGAGGAAGCTGCGGCGCGACCACTCGTCGCCGTTTAACTGATCCGCACCCGCCGGAAACTCGCGCTCGAGCCACTCGCGGAACTCCGGCGTCTCACTCATCTCGCCGACGCTCCGCCAGTAGCGGCGCCCCGTGGTCGGTTGCGGGGGATGTTCGAGGATTCGTTTCATCGATGACACCCCTGGCAGTTCAATGGTGGCTGGATATTCCAACGTTCCTTCAAGGTCCGCCCGATCTCCTGTTGGGTGAGCTTTTGCTTCTTCGAAAAATCTTCCTCCGCGTCGTGCGGCTGTCCGTACTTCGCCACGAATTCCGCCGGGTTCACGTCCTCCGGTTTCCAATCCAGGTTCGTGATCTGGTCGTCCGGACGGAGGAAATTCTCCGGATGGCGATGGCAATCCAGACACCACGCCATGCTCAGCGGCTTCGCCTCGGCCACCACCGACATGTGATTGATCTGCCCGTGGCAACTGGCGCAACTGATCCCGCGATTCACGTGCGCGGCGTGATTATAATAAACGTAATCCGGCAGGCGGTGAATCCAGACCCACTCCACCGGCATGCCGGTCTTCCAGCTCGCGCGAAGCGGCTCGAGCTTTGGATTCTCCTTCTGCACCTGCGAGTGGCAGGCCATGCAGGTCTGCGTGTTCGGGATATTCGAGTGCGCCGCGACCTCGACGAAGCTGTGGCAATAGCGGCAATCCATCCCGAGCTGTGTCACGTGGAGATCATGCGGGAACGGCACCGGCTGGATCGGCTCGTAGCCGACCTTGGTATATTTCGGCGTGTCGTAATACCAGGTCGCGGCCGTGACTCCGGTCACGATCATCGCGAGACAGATCGCAATTTTCAGGGGCAGCCAATTTGACCAGCGTGGGAAAAAGTTCGCCATACAGGGACTAGCGGACCGCTGTGCCCGGTCGCCGCCGCTTACCTAAAAACGAGCGACGGCAATTTTTAGGATGTGCTGCAGAACCGCGTTTCCATCCTTTGTTCGTGTCGTGCTCAGCCACAGCGGCGCTGACTCTATGAATCGCGTTCGGGATGGCAAAAGAAAACTGCTCACCGGCTGAAATTCTCTCCGCGCGCATGAACATTGCGACTTCCTACTGCGGAAAATTCGAGACGCAAAAAGAGAAGATCAGGTGCGTGCAGAAATCGCGCGCGCGGACTGCTCGTTAGGCGAAAATCCGAGCCCACTCGCTGCCTGGCGGCTCACCGCACGAAGATCGCCAGCGCGATGACGCGGCCGAGCCATGTCGCGAGCAAGCAGAGCACGACGGAAATGAGGACGTTGAGTCCGGCGCGGAACCAATCACCGTCACGCGCCAGATCGATTGTTTGCAGAGTGAACGACGAGAACGTCGTGTAGCCGCCGCAGATGCCGAGAACGAGAAACTGCCGCGTCGTCGGCGAGGTGAGCAATCGGCCGGACGGCTCGCAGAGCGTCGCGAGTAGACCGACGACGAAGCAGCCGGTCACGTTGACGAGCACCGTGCCGAGCGGGAACGCGTCGTCGTAACGCGCTGCGACCGCACCGGAGAGCCAAAAACGCGCGCCCGTTCCGATCGCGCCCCCGAGCATCACAAAAAGGTAATTGAGCATCGCGCTTCCTACGGCTGTGCCGATCTAAAAACGGCACGTCGTGACACGATGTATCACCTCTGAAGTGATAGGCCGCTAGGCTGAATCAGCGCTGCGTTTGGCGAAGTTGTCCGTATCCAGGACCTCGCGTTGACAGCGCGCAACGCGTTTCGGCCGCAAAAACAAAAACGCGTCGAGAGTTATCTCGACGCGTTTCGTGCTTACGGATGGTGAGTCGAACTACTGGGCCATCCCCGTGCCCGGATCGCTCCAGTCACTTTGGCCGGTGCTGCCACCGATGGCGCAAAGTTCAAAGACGTACTGCACACCTGCCTTAAGCTCGTCGAAGATGATCGCGCGCGTGCTCTTGAAGGAGATGTTAGGTCCGAACTCGCTTCCGTTCGCCTCTTTGATGCGACCGACAAAGCTGCGGCTGTTTGGGTCCGCCTTGACGCGTGGCTTAAGTTTGCCGGTCTGGGTGTTGTCGACCGCGAGGATTTGTGGCGCGTCGAGCAGAGAGGGCGCACGGTTGGTGCTGACTGGTTCGTAGCCGGAGCTAAGAAGAATCGTCAGGTCGTCGTTGGAGTTAATGTCGACATAGCTGGCGTTCTTGTCCGCTGCGTCCGCGCAGACCGCGCGTTGCGCATTCTTCTTCGCCGTCGCGAGAGAGCCGCCTTTGTTGGCCGCGATGAGCAGCTCGTCCAAGGTTGCCTTCATCGTGTCCAGCGCCGCCGAGTCCACCGGGGGCTGGGGCAGCGCGGGATTATTTTGCAAGCCTTTGCTCGTCCTGCCGAAGAACTTGCTAAACTCTGTATCTGAAAGCCTGTTGTATAGGCGATTTGTCCGTAGTGCTGGCATGTTTGTCTCCTGAGGTTCACCATGCGTCCCGCAAAAGAGGCATATCTGCGTTAAGCCGGATCACCTGGTTGAACACTCAGCCACCGCGTCCGTTCTTCTTAACTAAAAACAGAGGTCATGCCGCAGGACTTCTTCCATTCTCCCGCTCCGGTTTGTCTACCTACAAAGAGGCTTTGTTGGTAAGCAAGAAGACGAAGTAGGTAAACAAAGGGCGGCCCATGTAGACAAGCAGCCGCTCGATGTCGGCCAACAAAGCGCCGCGATCATCCAACAACGGTTTCTTGTAGGTAAACAACGAGCTTCCGTAGGTTAACCGAAGCTCTTTGTCTACCTGCACTGGCCGGATGTAGATTAACAAAGCGTCTCTGCAGGGTAACAACGCGGGCAAGTAGGTAAACAACGCGCGTTTGCAGGTAAACGACGAGCGCTTGCCGGAAAGCAAAGAGGCTTTGTTGCTTATCAATGCGCGGAAGGGCGGCTGAAGAGATCGCGTGGCGCGTAGCGGCGGCAAGCTGGACGTTCGTCTTTCCGAAGACCCGCGCGTATTAGGTAGCTTCTTCGCCCGATCGCTGGCGCGAACTGGAGCAGCCGTGGATTGCCGCACGTCCGAAGGCTGTTAAGATGCGGTTGTGAGTCTCGCCGAGATCAAGACTGCCGTTGACGCGCTGTCCGCCGTGGAACTCGCGGAGCTTGCCGCGTTCATTCGTGAGCGAGACAACGCCGCGTGGGATCGACAGATCGATGCTGATTTCGTCGAGGGCGGTCGGTTAGGCGAAGTGGCCGAGGAAGTGCGTCGGGACATCCGCGCGGGCCGGCTCCATAACCTGCCGTGATTGGCCGCACGCACGGGCGCTTCTGGAAACATTTCGACTCGCTCCCGCCTGCGGTCCAGAAGCTCGCGCGCGAGAAGTACGCGCTCTGGCGACGTGACCCACATCATGCCTCGCTGCGTTTCGAAGAGCGGCGAAATGGCATTTGTGTAGTCCGCGTCGGAGAGCATTATCGCGCGCTTGCCTTACGTGAAGGCGAAGTCGTCGCGTGGTTCTGGATCGGCACGCACGAGGAGTATAACAACTTCCGTTTCTAATCTGGCTTGTGTGTCCGGCTCGGCCCGCGTGGTTGTCGAGCTACCCTGCGGCCCGACCTGGAGCGAGA
>JALZAD010000139.1 GCA_030948555.1 Verrucomicrobiota bacterium
CGTAGAAGCAGAGATTGAGCGAGGCGGAGTGACTCTGGAGGAGGACATCGGGCACGAGCACTTTGCTCGCGAGCTCGGGGTGTTTGCCTTTGTGCCGCGGGTCCTGGTGATTGCCAAGGTAGAACCATGGCCAGCCGTAGAAGCCGCCGGGCTGCACGCGGCTGATGTAATCAGGCACGAGTCCATCGCCGAGCTCGTCGCGTTCGTTCACGCTCATCCAAAGGTCGTTCGTGCCCGGGCGAAACTTGATCCCAACCGCGTTGCGGACGCCCCACGCGAAGACCTTCTGCCCGGTGCCGTCCGGGTTGAACTCAAAGATTCGGGCGCGGTTCGCCTCCGCGGCATTGTCCGAGACGTTCGATGCCGAACCGATCGAGACGTACATCTTTTTCCCGTCGGGCGAAAAGGTAATGTCGCGCGTCCAATGCCCGCCGCCGTGGAGCAACCCGCCGGCGGAGAGCTCGGCGCTTAGCTTCTCCGCCGGGCCGCGCGCCTTCGTGTCGCCGTTGCGGTAGGGAAAGCGGACAACGCCGTTTGTGTTCGCGACGTAGAGAAACTGCGGGTCCGGACCGGGCGGATAGAAGGCGAGGCCGAAGGGATCATTCAACCCGCTCTCGGCAAATGTCTCGGTCAGGTCCGGCTTGCCGTCGCCGTTCGTGTCGCGGAGCACCTTGATCTGACCGGCGCGACTCTCGGTCACAAAGATGTCGCCGTTCGGCGCGGTCAGGAGATAGCGCGGATTCCGGAAACCGGACGCGTACTCCTCGATCTTAAATCCGGGCGGCACCTGCGGCTGCGCACCTGCGGGCCGGGCGACCACGCGCGCATCATTTGTGGCGGACTCGGTCGCGAACGGGGGCGGCAGATCGTCGGCCGTGTACTTGTGACGCACGCCGGGCGCGTCCTTCGTCCAATCGGCATTGATCGCCGCTGCACCGCTGATCGTGATCGGCTCGCCGGATGCTCCCGCCGCGATGAGCGCGCAGATTGAAATAAGAAGCGAGTGAATCAGCCGGGCAGTTCGAGTCATGCAGTAGCTATTCGTCCCGTGCGACGGATGAAGTTGCACCTGGCATGCTGAACGCTCGACAGCCAGCGTCTTCGTGCCTAGCGAAGTCTCCTTGTGAAGTGGATTGCATACGCGAACAAGGCGAACGCCGTCGGGCTGAAGGTCTTCTTCAGCTTCCTTCTCATCCTGGTGCTCGCGGCAGGGTTCTACATCATCCGGAATCGCGAGGCGTTCTTCGGCCACAAAGGGCGGGAGGGCGACACCTACGCGTCAGCGAACCTGCGCATGTGGCTGATCATCCTCGTCTGGATTCACGCGGTTGTGATCACGACCTTGATGATCTTCGAGGTCTGACGCGGGCGTCAGTAGATGTAGGGCTCGGAGAGGGCGAAGGCGTTGCGGATTAGCTCAATCTGCGGCTGCGCGGCGGAACGCAGCAGCACTTCCACGACATCGAAACGGAAGAAGATGTCGGGATTGTCGAGCATGCGCAGCCAGGCCAATCCGCCGCGCGAGATGCGCTTTTGTTTCTCGCGATCGACGGCGTCGAGCGGGCGGCCGAAGTCTTCGCGGGAGCGCGTTTTCACTTCGACGAAGACGAGCGTTTCACCATCGCGGCAGACGAGGTCGATCTCCCCGCCGGTGCGGCCGCGAAAGTTGCGGTAAAGGATCTTGTAGCCCTGCCGTCGCAGGTAGCGCGCAGCCAGTCTTTCCCCTTGTTCGCCGCGCAGTGCACGATCGGTTTTCCCGCTCACCAGGCGCGTGCGCAGCGCCATCGGTAGCCACCCGACGAGCCGGTTTGTCATTCGTTAGGCGACTGCCTCGATCTCCGGACGTGCGAAAGGAAAGAGCGGCTGCACGACGGGTTCAAACGAGCGCCGATGAATCGGACATGGCCCGTGGGCATGGAGCTTCGCGACGTGTAGTTCCGTTCCGTATCCCTTGTGTTGGCTGAAGCAATACTCGGGATATCGCGCGCAGAATTCGCGCATCATTCGGTCGCGCGTCACCTTCGCGATCACGCTCGCGGCGGCGATGCTCAGGCTGTAGCAATCGCCGTCGATCACCGCGGTCTGCGGCAGCGGAAACGGCGAGACCGGCCGTCCATCGATCAGCGCGTGATCGGGCTGCGCGTTCAGCGCGGCAAGGGCAGCATGCATCGCACGATGCGTTGCGCGCAGGATATTGATGCGGTCGATCTCTTCGGCGTCAATGATGCCAATGGCCCAGGCGATCGCCGGGTTTTCTACTAGCTCTTGATAGATCGCTTCACGGCGTTCGGGCAGCAGCTGCTTCGAATCGTTCAGGCGCTTGTGCTTGAACTTCTCGGGCAGGATCGCCGCGGCCGCGACCACCGGTCCGGCTAACGCACCGCGGCCCGCTTCATCGATTCCAGCGATGCAGGAAAAGCCGAGCGCGCGAATCTTTCGCTCGTGACGAAAACCGCAGCGCCGGTACATGCGCGCACTTTAATCACGAACGGCAGCGCATGTCATCCTGAGGCTGGCGCAGCGCGCCGAAGGATCTCACGCCCTCGGTGCTGATCACGCTTATCGTGAGTCGGCGATCTTACACCCTGTGGGCCGTCTGCGCGGCGCGGGATGACACGCCTAACGCGCAACGACAAAGCGAGCTATTCGCGAACGGCGGTCGCTTCTTTACCCTTGCGATCGCGCAGGTAGTTCAGCTTCGCACGACGCGCACGGCCCGGCTTATCGACTTCGACTTTAGCGATGCGGGGCGAATGGATCGGGAACACGCGTTCGACACCTTCACCGTAGGAGATGCGACGGACGGTGAACGTCTCGTTCATCCCGCGACCCTTCCGGCCGATCACGATGCCCGCGAAAATCTGGATGCGCTCCTTATCCCCTTCCCGCACGCGGGTGTGAACGCGGATGCCGTCGCCGACTTTAAAGTCAGTGACGTCGCTCTTGAACTGCTCTTTTTCGATAAGGTCAATGATCGGGCTCATACGGTAGAAGGACGGTTTGCCAGTGGGACGCGGGCCTGCCGCGCCGTAGCCTTGGCAAAGGCAGGGCGGACATTTTCATGCGAGGTCAGGCGATTTGCAAACAGTCATCCTGAGCGGAGCGCAGCGCAGTCGAAGGACCCCGCCGCAGCATCAAGCGCATCGCCGCGGGCTCCCTCGACTTCGCTCGGGATGACAGCGAGTTGTGATCGAGCATGCCCCCGCTATAATCCGCGCTACACTCTGCGCCCGTAGCTCAATTGGATAGAGTGACAGCCTCCGAAGCTGTAGGTTGCGCGTTCGAGCCGCGCCGGGCGCACGGGCGCGTGCTTCGCACGCGAGTTATCTGTTATCGATTCTTAGTTCAACGGGGTGGCCACCTGCCCGATACGCTCAACTAATGACAATGAACCAATACCAGCGATCGCTACGCGATCGCTTCCAGCCGGCCTAACAAGTCCTTTTTGCTCGTCATCCCCGTCACCTGGTCGACGACCTGGCCGTTCTTGAAGAACAGGAGCGTCGGGATAGCGCGCACGTTGAACCGGAAAGCGAGGCTCTGATTGTCATCGATATTGACCTTCGCGACTTTCGCTGCCGCACCCTTTTCCTTCGCGATTTCGTCGAGGACGGGCGCGATCATTTTGCACGGGCCACACCATTCAGCCCAGAAGTCGACCAACACCGGCTTGTCGCTTTTGGTGACTTCGTTTTCGAAATTGTTTTCGTCGATCGTGAGAGTCGAGGAGTTATCCATATCTAGGAACTAAGGTAGTTCCAAATCTGGATAAGCAAAGTGACGGACGAGATGCCGAAGATCGTCCAGCAGACGGGGATTGGCGCCGCGTCCAGCAGCTCCACGAAGTCGGTTATTGAGCGGGTCGCAACAGTTGCGGCAGGAACTTTTGCCAAGCTGACGGGCGCGCTTTGCACGGCCGCTTGCGGCACGGTGAGTAACGGCTGCGTCTTCGTCATCTTCACCGTCGGCGCGCGCGGCGAGGCGGGCTGCGGGAGGATGTTGATGCGCGCCGTCTCCTTCTTCGGCGCCGCTGGCGGTCTGCCGGCAGGAGCGTTTGCGGGCGAAGCAGCGGCGCTCGCCGGCGCGACCGGCGGAATGACCCGAGGCGGCGGCGGCAAGATGCGCGGCTTCGGCGGCATCGCTGCTGACGGCGGCGGCGGCGGAGTTTTCGGCGGAGGAGGAGGCGGAGGAACTGGAGCGGCCGGCGGCTTTGGCGGTGCAAAAGGCGGCGGCGGCAAGGACGGACGAACTGCCGCGGCCGGAGTTGGCGCGGGCGTCGGCGGTTCCGGAACGACTGCTGGTGGCGGCTCGGGCGGGGGTGCGGACGGGCGCTCGAAAATCGCAGATGGCGCCGGCGGAACAGGTGGACGCGCCGCGGCCGGCGGCGGCATCGGAGCCGGCTTCGAAATGGGCGGCGGGGCGGGCGCGGCGCCTACTGGATTCGGAACGGTTGGCCGTGGGACGTTCGCACCCGGCGGCGGGGGACGCATTGGACCTGCACCCGGCGAAGGCATCGGTGCGCGGGCGATCGGCGGTGGTTTTACGGGCGTGCTCGGCGGCGATGGCCGCAGAGGCATGGCTCGCTTCGGCGGCTCAGGCCGGCCATTCCCCGACGCGCGCGGCGGCAAGTTGATCCGGACATTCTCGCGAGCGTCATCAGACGCAGCGCCGCTGTTCATACCCGAAGGACGTGGCGGCAAGGTGATCCGAACGGTCTCTTTTTTAGGCTCGTTCGGGTCGCTCATTGTGGGAATTCAGCGCGCGAAAATCTGGCTGAACGCGACGAATTTGTCACTCGTTAACTCCGCCGACGCGCCGGTTTTCGCGTTGATAAAGCTACGCCGCGCTTCTCTAAGCGAGCAGGTCGTAGCCGCGGCTGCCGGTAATCTTCCGCGTCACGAACTCGCCGACCGGTGCGGGCTCACTCAAGACGACGGTCGCATCGACGTCTGGCGCGTCCGCTTCGGAGCGCGCGACGTGCGGTTGATCGACCAACAGCTTCAACTCGCGGCCCACGCGCGAATCAGCGATTTCGCGTGCGATGCGTTGTTGCAGAATCATGGCGCGACGATACCGCGCGTTCTTCGTCTGCGTCGGCACCTGGTCGGGCATCTTCGCGGCGCGCGAACCCTCCTCCTGCGAATACTTGAAGATGCCGAGCCGCTC
>JALZAD010000145.1 GCA_030948555.1 Verrucomicrobiota bacterium
GGCCGGCAGTGCAGCGCGCATGATTGATCTCGTGCGCACGATGATCGGCGCGGTCGGCGTTCCGTTGCACGAGGCGATCGCGATGGCTTCGACGAATCCTGCGCGCGCGATCGGTGCGACAACCAAAGGCGCGCTCAGCGTCGGCTGCGACGCGGATTTCGTCGTGCTCTCGCCGGAGCTCGAGGTCGTGCAAACCTTTGTGGCCGGCGAGCAGGTTTTCGTGCGCTAGATCGAGAGGAGGAACTTCGCCGCATCGAGCGCCGCGGCCGGACGCGCGAGCGGCTTAATGTTGCGCGACCACTCGTGCCATTGCGCGGCGTCGTTCGCGAAAACCTTTTCGATGGCCGCGATGATTTCCTCGTCGGTTGTCGCGATCGTCCCGCAGTTCTCGCGCAGCAGATAGCGCGCGTTCCCTTCTTCCTGCCCGGGAATCATGTGGTTCACGATCATCGGACAGCCGGCGGCGATCGCTTCCTGCACGGTCGCGCCGCCCGCTTTGCTGATCAGGAGATGCGATGAACGCAGCAAGCGCGGGAGTTCTTCGCTCCAACCGACAAGGCGAAACGGGTGCAGGCTCGCGCTCCGCACTTGTTCGATCGCTTTGCGCAGACGTCGATCGCGGCCGTAGGCGACGGTCAGCTGAATGCCTTGGATGGCGGCGAGACGAACGACCAGTTCCGGCGCGTGCGATCGTCGCGCGTTGATCAGGTAGAGAACGCGGCGGCCGTTCTGCGCGGAGGGCGGCGGATGCGTTGTGCCGTTCTCCGCGAACTCGGGGCTCACCGGGAAACCGAACGTCCGCGTTTTCTCCGGAGGGATTCCGGCGCGATGCAAAATGGCGGCGCTCGGCTCGTTCGGCAGAAGAAAATAATCTGCGCTGCAGCGATACCAGATCGCGTTCACCGACAACGAATCCGTGATCACGACGACGCGCTTGTGCGGCGCGTTTTCAGTTGGCCCGAGCGTCTCGTCGAGCATGTGCGGATAGGCGGGATATACCGAGATGATGATGTCCGGCTCGAAGCGCGCGAGCAGCCGGCGGATGCTCGTCTTGACCATGAAGAAGACGCGGAAATTGCCGGCGAATTTCGTCTGTTGATCGAGCCGCCGATACACTCGCGCCCAGGCTTGCGGCCATTGATTGATCAGCGCGAGATACGACTCGCGCGCCCAGTCATTCGCGGCGCCGTAGGTGTCGGAGAAAAGATCGTGCACCTCGACCTGCGCCGCACCACCGCTGACTTGCGCGAGACCTGCGCGGAGACCGCGCGCGGCGCTGTTGTGGCCTTCGCCGAAGCCGGCGGTGAGGATGAGAATGCGTTTTGTCACGATCAGCGCGTCATCTCGAGCGGAGCGAAGCGGAGGGGAGAGACCCCGTGGCGGAATCGATACGCTCCGCGGCGGAATCAGACGTTAGGCCGCGGGGTTCCTCGACTCCGCTGCGCTTCGCTCGGAATGACGGGAGGCTACACAGCGCGGGATGGATATTTACGAGCGGCAAAGTAGAGTCGCGACGCAGATGAGACAGCTGAAATTCCTTGGCCGCGTCCTCCGTCGTTTGGTTTGGGAAACCGCGACCGATAACACGACCGGGCTCTCTGCGCAGATGGCTTATCAATTCCTCTTCACCCTCGCGCCGGGGCTGCTGTTTTTGTGGCATCTGCTCAGCCTCTTCGGCACTGATCCGGCGAAGTTGCACCAAATGTTCGCGATTTTGAAGAGCTTCCTCCCGCAGGATCCGAAAGTGCAGGACATCATCGACGGGCTGGTCGCGAACGTGGTGGTCACCAGCTCGACGGGCTGGGTGGCGATTCTCGGAATTCTGCTCGGCATCTGGCTGGGCACGTCATTCATCTCGACCATCGCGACCGCGCTGAGCCGAAGCCATGGCGTGCACGAAGACCGCAACTGGTGGGCGAAGTACGTGATCTCCTTCTTCCTCCTCTTCTGGTTCGCGATCACGATTTTGATCTGCTTCAACGCGATGGTCTTTGGCGAGACGCTCGCAGGAATCGCGGAGGTGAATTTTCAACTCGCGATCCCGCTGCAGGAATGGGTGCGCTACATGAGCGTGCCGTTGACCGCGCTCGCGCTTATCCTGCTCGCGCTCGCTTTGTATCTCCTCACGCCGGAGAACTACCTGACGGTCAAACAAGCGCTGCCCGGTTCCGTGTTCTTCGCGCTCGGCTGGATCGTGGTGACGAAGCTGTTTCAGTATTACGTCACGCGCTACGATCGCTACAACGCGACCTATCTGGCGCTCGCCTCTTTCATCGTCCTGCTCCTCTGGATGTATCTCACCTGCCTCTTGCTTCTGCTCGGCGGGAAATTGAATGCGATCCTGCGTCGCGAACGTGAGCGCGCGAAACGGCGAGCCGCGGAAATGGCAGCGACGCCGCAGCCGGCTTGAACGGCGCATTTGTTTTGTTGCGCGCACGCGGTTCGAGGTCGTTAGGCATTTGGCTGAGCTGCGTTGCGGCTCTCGCGCTTTTCATTGCGTCGGTCCTGCAGGCGCAGATTTCCGATGCGGACAAAAAGAAGCGGGACGCATTTTTAAAAGCGCGCGAAGAGATGCACACCATCTCCTCGCCCACGCCTTCGGAGTCGCCGACGCCGTCCGGCAAACCGAAAGCGGCAAAGAAGAAGGGTAAAGGCAAAGCGTCGCCCGCGAAGTCGCCGACGCCGAGTGACGACGAGGACGAAGACGCTCCGAAAGTGAAGCGCAAGACGCCTTCGCCGACTCCGGCGAAATCTTCGCAAGCAAAGGACGAAGACGAGGAGGATCGCCGAACCCCGAGACCAACTGCGGTGCCGCGTCCAACGGAACCCGAGCTGCCGCCCATTCCGCCGACGCAGCGAGCGGCTCCGCCTGTGACAACCAACGCGCCACCTCCGGCGGATATCACGATTCAGAAGTCAGGGATCGAGGAAGAGCACGGCTTCGAACCGCCACCGCCGCCACCGCCGAAGCGAAGCTTTTGGCAGCGACTTTTCGGCGGCGGCGATCGCACGAACTACCGCTATCTCACGCGCAACGTTATCGACGCAATCCGCGGTGCGCCGGTGCAACGCGGCCGCTGGAAATTCATCATCGTGCACAACAGCGGAACCCGGCAGGGCAACGCGCGGGCTTTCGATTACTACCATCGCCGCGTGCGCAAAATGCAGAACGGCCTGGCGTATCACTTCGTGGTCGGCAACGGAACGTCATCGGGCGATGGACAGGTGGAAGTTGGCGATCGCTGGCGGCGCCAGATCAACGGCGGCCACGTGCACAGCGACTACCTGAACAACATCTCGTTAGGCATCTGCCTGGTCGGGGACTTCAATCGCTCGCAGCCGACCCGCGCGCAGCTCGCCGCGACGGAGGAGTTGATCAGGTATCTGCGGCAGCGTTGCGGTGGCAGCATTCCGGTCCGTCCGCATCGCGAAATGAATCCGCCGCAATGGTCGACCGACTGCCCTGGTGATGCGTTTCCCTACGGGTGGTTCCGGAGGTTTTGATGCGTCTGTGTTCGGCGGACTTTCGCAAGCGGCGTCATCCTGAGGCTGGCGCAGCGCGCCGAAGGATCTCGCACAGGGTGCTTGGATGATCACCAACTGCTCGTTAGTCCAAGCACCCTCTGCGAGGTCCTTCGCCGTCTTCGCGGCTCAGGATGACGTAACACACACGCGCGCTAGCGCTGCTGCAGGGCCGCTAACCACGCCTTTAAGAAATCGTCCCACGTCGTGTCTTTCGCGAAGTCGAGCTTCGCGTAGAGCGGCGAAAGTGGCTCGCGCGGGTTGTTCGGAAAGTGGATGGAGACGCCGTGCGAATGCGCGACTGATTGGCCTTTTGAGCCGCTCGCGATGACGTAGGTCGCGATCACGGCGCGGACGGCTTTTGCGGCACCGGCAACTGGTTGAGCCGTGGCGCATTTCTTTTCCAGCAGCTCGCAGAGATCCTGCAGGTCGACGTAATCAGCGGTTTCGTAGGACTGCACCTGCGTGCGCGCTTCGAGGATGCCGGCGCGCGTTTGGCCATTCGTTAGGCCAGCGCGCAGTGCGTCCGCCAGGTTGCTCACCGCCTTCGCGAGGGCGTCTGCTTGCGCAAGATCGCAGGCGGCTTGCGTGACTTCCGAATCGGCTGCGTAGGACGCGATGTAGCGCTTCACAATCGTGGCCGCGAGTTCGCGTGCGGACATCTGCGGCTTTTTCGCGAGGTCGGCGAGGATCGTGTTGTAAGGCCAGCCATCGCCCGGCTCGATTTGCTCGGAGCCGACGGTCACATCGGCCGCGACGCGGTTCTCGTAGCCGACTTCGGCCATGCTCATGAGACACGCATCGAGCCCGAGAAGATCGACGTTCCTGCCGATGATCTTCTTCGCCGAAAGGAGGACGCGCTGGAGCTCGAGATTATCGAGGAAATCCTGCGCGTTGTCGTCGTAGGCGATGCCGCGCGTTTGCACCGCCGCTTCTACTGAGGTTCGGAAAAGCGCGCGGCGAAAATTGCGACCGCCGATCGTGCGCAAGCGACGCACAGAAACGGTGGCGCCATTTCCATCCGCGGAACGCGCGACCACGTTCCCGCGGCGCGTGATGCTCGCGCCGACCGCGTTGCGCGCCACACCGTAGACGTCGCTGTCGTCCCAGCCGTTCCCGTGATTCCAGACGACGAGGAGGTATCGGTCCGACGGGTAGTTTTTCACCGACCACTTCACAAAATCGACCAGCACCTTGGGATCGCCGGTGTTGGTCTCGCCGAGATTTGCGACGACGTCGCTGTCGAGCACGCCGCCTTTGCGCAGGTAGTAACGCCGCGTCTGCGAGCCTTTCGCTTCGCGGTCGAATTGCGCGAGGACGTTGATCTTGTCGGTCGATCCGACCTTCTTCATCTCGGCCAAATCGGAGACGCCGGCGGAGTCGAGATTATTGTCGCCCGCGAGGTAGACCATGACGGTCCAGGACTTCTTGTTCATAGGGCAGAGGAGTTTGCGCGCGGGCGGTTTCCGCGTCGCCTAACGACCGCAGGCTAGCAACGCAGCGCGGCAGCGAGAAGCTGAAAAGCAGCCGCCCGCAGCGGGACGAGCGATCCATTGCGCGTCGCCGTCTCGTAACGGATAAGAACGCCCTCTTTCTTATGACACCGGTAAAAATTTGGCTCGGATATCCCTACCCGCTGGGCGCGACCTGGATGGGCAATGGCGTGAACTTCGCGATCTTCTCGGAGCACGCGACGTCGGTCGATCTCTGCCTCTTCGATCGCGTGGAATCCACCCAGGAAAACATCCGCATCCCGATGACCGAACACACCGATCAGGTGTGGCATGTCTTCCTGCCGGACGTGCGAGCGGGCCAGCTCTACGGCTATCGCGTTTACGGGCCCTACGATCCGGAGCGCGGCATGCGCTTCAACAGCTCGAAGCTCTTGTTAGACCCGTACGCCAAGGCGATCGCCGGGCAGATCAATTGGTCGGAAGAGATGTTCGGCTACGTGCTCGGTAACCCGGGGGAAGATATGGTGCGCGATTTTCGCGATGATGCGTGGGGCATGCCGAAGTCGGTCGTGATCGATCCGGCGTTTGACTGGGGGGGCGACAAGAGCCCGAAAACGCCGCTGAACAATTCGATCATCTATGAGCTGCACGTGAAGGGATTCACGCGCCTCAATCCGGAGGTCCCGGAGGAATTGCGCGGGACTTACGCAGGCGTGGGCAGCGCGGGCGCGATCAGCTATCTGAAGAAGCTTGGTGTCACCGCGGTCGAGTTGCTGCCGGTGCACGCATTCGTGCAGGACAAAATCCTGACCGACAAAGGCCTGGTGAACTACTGGGGCTACAACTCGATCGGCTACTTTGCGCCGGAGGCGAAGTACTCATCGAGCGGCGCGATGGGCGAGCAGGTGAAGGAGTTCAAGACGATGGTGCGCAACCTGCACGCCGCCGGGATCGAGGTCATCCTCGATGTCGTCTACAACCACACCGGCGAAGGCAATCACATGGGGCCGACGCTCTCGTTCCGCGGGATTGATAACCGGAATTACTACTGGCTCTCACCGGAAGATCCGCGGTTCTACATGGACTTCACCGGGACGGGGAACACCTTCAACCTACTGCATCCGCGCACCCTGCAGCTGGTCATGGACAGCCTGCGTTACTGGGTTTGCGAGATGCACGTTGATGGGTTCCGATTCGATCTCGCCTCGACTCTCGCGCGTGATTTCGGCGGCGTGAACAAGCTGCACGCGTTCTTCGAAATCATTCACCAGGACCCGATCCTCTCGCAGGTGAAGTTAATCGCGGAGCCGTGGGATGTGGGCGAAGGCGGCTACCAGGTGGGTAATTTTCCGGTGCTTTGGGCGGAGTGGAACGGGAAATATCGCGATTCCGTCCGCAGTTTCTGGAAAGGCGATGAAGGGAAGGTTGGCGAGCTGGCTTATCGCCTCACCGGAAGCCCCGATCTTTACCAACACAGCGGCCGCAGACCGTACGCGAGCATCAACTTCATCACCGCGCACGATGGTTTCACGCTGAACGATCTCGTCAGCTACAACGACAAGCACAACGAGGCGAACGGCGAGAACAACCAGGATGGCGACAACAACAATCACTCCTGGAATCACGGTGAAGAAGGGCCGACCGATGATCCCGACATTAATGCGCTGCGTGCACGGCAGCGGCGCAACATGTTGATGACGCTGCTGCTTTCGCAGGGCGTGCCGATGCTTTGCGCGGGCGATGAATGGGCGCGCACGCAGCACGGCAACAACAACGCCTACTGCCAGGACAATGAGATTAGCTGGCTCAATTGGGATCACACGGACGAACAGGCGCAGTTGCTCGAATTCACCACCGCGCTGATCAAACTGCGCCTGGAACATCCGGTGTTCCGCCGTCCGAAATTTTTCCAAGGGCGCCGCATTCGTGGGTCGGAGATCAAGGACGTGATGTGGTTCAACCCCGGCGGCAACGAGATGAGCGACGAAGAATGGTCGTCGCCCTTCGTCCGCTGTCTCGGGATGCTTCTGAGCGGCGACACGATCGACGTGCTCAGCTTTGAAGGGGAACCGATTCGCGATCAGACATTCCTCCTGCTGATCAACGCGCATCACGAGCCGATCCAGTTCGTCCTCCCGGGCGAACAGGAACTCGAGTGGCGGCTGATTGTCGACACGGTCGATGAAGATGGCTTCGTCGACGACGGCGAGAAATACGCCTCCGGTGACGACTTCGAAATCGAAGGCCGCGCGTCGAAGTTGTTACGGCTAACCGCCGGCTCACAAGCGCGTGCGCGTCACGAATCCTGGAAGAAGCGTCAGGTGCAGGTGCCACAGGCGAGCGTGCCGCAAGCTCCGGGGGCGAAGACGCCCGTTCGGCGCAGGCGTAAACCCGCGGCGGCTCCCGCTGCTCCAACGGAAGGCGCGCAGTCCTGATGCTCCAGGCTGTCATCTTCGACATGGATGGGACGCTCGTTGATTCGAACGAGCTGCACGTTGACGCCTGGGACGAAGCGTTCCGTCATTGGGGAAAAGAATTTCCGCGCGAGCGCTTGCGTAAGCAGATCGGGAAGGGCGGCGATAATTACCTGCCGGAGTTTCTGACCGGCACGGAGATGCAGACGATTGCGCCGGAGATCGAGAAGTTCCGTGGCCAGCTTTTCAAAGACAAGTATCTCGAGCGCGTGCGGCCATTTCCGAAAGTCCGCGACCTCCTGCAGCGGATCCGTGACGACGGTAAACGCGTCGTTCTCGCCTCCTCCGGCAACGAAAGCGAAGTCGAGCATTACATCCAACTGGCGAAGATCGGCGAGCTGACGGAAGCGTTCACGACCAAGACCGACGTGAGCCATTCAAAGCCGAGCCCGGACGTCTTTCAGCGCGCGCTCAAGCTCCTTCATCTTCAATCTTCCGACGCGATCGTGGTCGGCGATACGCCCTACGATGTGCAGGCCGCAAAGAAGCTCGACCTGCCGACGATCGGGCTACTCTGCGGCGGATTTTCGGAGGACGAACTCCGCGCATCCGGCGCGGTCGCAATCTTCCGAGACCCGGCGGATTTGCTCGACGGCTACGCGCGTTCGCCGCTCTGCCGTTGAGTTGATTTCAGGCGAAGTTCGTCAGCGCGGTTTAGGGCTCAGACACGATTCCGTTACGACAACGGAACAGACCTGAAGAACTCTAAAAGCACATGACACCTGCAACACTCATCGTCGTGGCGGTGGCCGAATTGGCCGAGCGTTTCCGCTCCCTGCAGGCGGTCTAACGAGTCGTTCGCCTAACAAGTCATCTTTTCGCTTATGCAATTACCCATCGAAATTTCCTATCGTGGTGTCGAGAAATCGGACGAAATCGAGAACCTGATCCGCAGCAAAGCGGACCGGTTGGACAAATTTTGTGATCACATCACGCGCTGCGAAGTGGCCATTGAACAGCCGAACCAATCGCAGCGCGAGGGCAGCCCGTTCCGCGTGCGCCTCGACGTGAGGGTGCCGCCCGGCCATGAGCTCGTCGCCGACGAGAAGCAGACCGAGCACGACATGCACGAGCCATTGACCAAAATCATCAACGACGCCTTCAAGACGATGGAGCGGCAGTTGAAAGAGCTGGTCGAGCGGCAGCGGCACGAAGTGAAGACACATGCGGAGCCGCGCGCCTTGGTTACGAAACTGTTTCCTGATTACGGCTTCATTACCGACGGCAGCGCCGTCGACATTTACTTCCATCGCAACTCTGTCGTGAACGCCACCTTTGAGGAGCTGACGGTCGGCACGGAGGTCCGCTTTGATCTCTCGCACGGCGACATGGGCCCGATGGCAAGCACGGTGCACATCGTGAGCACAGGCGGACCGAAGTTGTAGCAGCGGCAATCGTCGCGGCTGGAGGGCAGTCGCAGTCAGTGGACGTGCAGAAGATTTGGTTCGGCGATGAATTGCTGCGTTTCCTGCGCGCGCTCACCGGGCCTCGGCGACGACGTTTCGCGGGCGAGTTGCTCACGGCAGCTCTACGCCGACGCGGGCGAGCCGAAAGGATTAAAGCTGTATCGCGGCGCCGGCCGCGGGCGTCGATGAAGTGTGGCAG
>JALZAD010000168.1 GCA_030948555.1 Verrucomicrobiota bacterium
GGATTGTGGTCCGCATAGAGCGCCGAGCAGCGCACAGCCCTTTATTCGTTAGGCTAACTCGCCTGAGCGCACGATTAATGCGCTTTTCTGGCCGGCTTCTGCGGGAAAATCAGAATCAAGACCACGATCACCACGAGCAACGCGGCCGATGCCGTATAACGGCTGAGCGCCAGCCCGCCACTGGCGTGCGGTTTATCGAGAAAGTCGCCGACCACCGCGCCGAGCGGGCGCGTCAGAATGAAGGCCGCCCAAAACAAAACCGCCCGTGAAAGGCTGGTGAAGTAATAGAGGAGCGCGGTCAGTAAAAGTAAGCCGCTGAAGACTGCCGCGGCGCCGAGGTAGCCCATGTCATTCGTATCGGCGACCCAATCGCCGAGGGCGGTGCCGAGCGTCTGCGAGAACATGATCGTGACCCAGTAGAACACCTCGACCTTCGGCGTATTCACCGTCTCGACCGATATGCTGCCGGTCGACCAGCGCCAGATGAGCAACGACGCGATCACCAGGATGAGCAGAATGGTCGAGCCGCCGGTGTAACCGATCCCGAGGGACCGCGTGCAGTAGTCCGCCAGCGTGGTGCCGACCGTCGTGGTGGCGACGATCGTGAGCCAGTAGAGGAACGGATGAAATTTTTTCGCCCTGATCTGGACCAGCACGGCGGCGATGAAGATGACGCCGAAGATCGCCGTGCCGATGAGATAACCGGTGCCTTTCGCTTCGGCGGTTGTTTCGCCGAGCCACGACATCGTGACGGCGTCGTCGCCGGTTTCGCCGAGGGTGGTGGCGAGGATCTTGATGATCCAAAATACCAGCGTGACCTGCGGGACCTTCGCGATCAGCTCGCGTGTGTCGTTTTTCATCGGAATCCTTTCTCCCCTTTTTTGTGCAGCTGTGGGCCTTTCAACTCGATTGGCTCGGGCGCTTTTGAAACGTCGATGCGCGGGCAGGTGTCGATCCACTGCCGTGCGTCCGGCGCGGCCCAGCGCACGGCGTTGCGCAACACCTGCCGGACGGTCGGATGATGATAGATAGGGTAGGTTTCGTGGCCGGGACGGAAGTAGAAAATCTTGCCGTTGCCGCGCTTCCAGGTGCAGCCCGAACGGAAGACTTCGCCGCCTTCGAACCACGAAATGAAGACGTTCTCGTCAGGCGTTGGGATGGCGAACGGCTCGCCGTACATTTCGACGTTCGGGATCTCGAAATAGCGATCAATGCCGCGTGCGATGGGATGGCCCGGATTGCACACCCAGAGTCGTTCCTTTTCGCCGGCTTCGCGCCAGGTGAGCGAGCAAGTCGTGCCCATGAGTCGCTTGAACGGCTTTGAGTAATGCGCGGAATGCAGCGCGATGAATCCCATACCTTGCCAGACGCGCGTGAGCACGCGTTCGACCACGCGATCATTCACCTTCGCGTGCGCGGCGTGACCCCACCAGACGAGCACGTCCGTCGCGTCGAGGATTGCTTTCGTTAGGCCATGCTGCGGCTGTTGCAGCGTCGCGGTGCGCACTTCGAACTCCCGCTTCTCATTGATCCCTTCCGCGATTGTCGTGTGCATCCCGTCGGGATAGACGCTGCGCACGATCGCGTTCTTGCGTTCGTGGATGTTCTCGCCCCAGACGGTCACGCGAAGTTTGCGCGGCATGGAAGAAGATGAATTCAGAAACCAGGAAACCAAGAGAAAGGCTGGGAGCTTATTCTCTTTTCCTGGCTTCCTGGTTTCCGAATTCGTTGCTCAGAGATGCCATTGCGGGATGGCGCGCGATCATGCGCATCGCTTTGCCGAGTAGCTCGCGTCCCGGGGAAATTTTGTGCCACGGCGATGCTCCGCTTGGATGCGGCAGCGGGATGAGATCGAACGCGTTGCCGGCCCGCTCCATGACGAACTTGCGACCAATCACCGCGTCGAGTTTTCCCAGGGCAACGAATTGCGAGATCGCCAGTTTGCCGACGGGAATGACGAGACGCGGTCGGAGGATTTCGAACTCGTCGTTCATCCACGATGAGCAGTTGCGGATCTCCTGTGGGTTCGGAACTCGGTCGGTTCCGCCTGATGCTTTGCCCGGGAAACAGCGGCACACCGCGGCGAAGTAAACGCGGGCACGCATCTGCGCTTCATCCATTCCGCAGAATTCGTCGAACCAGCGGAAGAGCGTCTTGCCCGCGGTGTGCGCGAAAGGGCGCTTGAGCACCGGCTCACGCACGCCGGGCGCCTGCCCTATGATCATGACCTCGCTCATGATCGCTCCGCCGGAGACGGGCGGCGGCACCATGCGCGGGCAGCGTCGGCATTGCACCAGCCGCGCAACGTGAACCTCGAGCAGCGCGAGCGGGCGCGATTCCGCCATCAGCAAACGATTACGACGACGCGGCCGAGTTCCTGCACCCCACGATCTCGTTCGAGCGTCGCCGACTAGCAAGGTGCTGTAGCGTGCGCTGTCCTCAGCGCATACGGCGCCGGCCTGATGAGTCAATGTCCGGCTGAGACGGTGAGTCGATGTCCGATGAGACAGCGGACGCTACAGCATCGGTTGCACATCGCGGCACGTGCGCGGTAGTTTCCGCCGAGATGGCCGTGCAGTTTAGAGATTATTACGAGACGCTCGGTGTCTCGAAGACGGCGAGCGCGGACGAGATCAAGTCGGCGTTCCGCAAGCTCGCGCGCAAGCACCACCCTGATGTCGCGAAGGACAAGAAGGCGGCGGAGGAAAAGTTTAAGCAGATCAACGAGGCCTATGAGGTCCTGAGCGATCCGGATAAGCGCAAGAAATACGATCAGCTCGGCGCGGACTGGAACAATCCGGGCGGCGGCTTTCAACCGCCGCCGGGCTACGGCGGAGGCGGTCAGCCCGGCGGTGGATATCAACGCTGGAGTCCCGGCGGCGGGAACGGCGGCGGCGGTGTTGAATTTGAATTTGGCGGGACGGGATTCAGCGATTTCTTCGAGCAATTTTTCGGCGGCGGACGCGGGCGTTCGGCGTCCGGCGGGTTCGGTCAGCGGGAAGCGACGGCGGAGCGGGGGAGCGATGTCGAAGCGGACATCATGGTCACACTCGAGGAAGCGCTGCACGGATCGAAGCGCACGGTTTCGCTGCGTCGTGCGGATTCGAAGAAGGTCGAAACCTACCAGGTAAAGATCCCGCGTGGCGTGCACGAGGGGCAGCGGATCCGACTGGCCGGTCAAGGGGAAGCCGGCGCGGGCGGTGGCAAAAGTGGCGATCTGTTTTTGCGGGTGCGCCTCGCGCGTCATCCGGAGTTTTCCGTGGAAGGGAACGATCTCATTCACGAGCTCGAGCTTGCTCCGTGGCAGGCGGTATTAGGCGAAGAGGTCGAGGTGCCGACGCTGGAAGAGACGCGGCGGCTGAAGATTCCAGCGGGCACGCAGAACGCGCAGCGCTTCCGCTTGCGCGGTCGCGGTCTGCCGATGTCGAACGACGAACGCGGTGATCTCTACGTCGCGGTCTCGATTCGCGTGCCGAAGAAAATCACCGAGCGCGAGCGCGAACTTTGGTCGCAGCTTGCGGAGCTGCATCGCGCCTAACGAGCCATGAAAATCTCACTAGGAACGGATCACGCGGGATTTCGGCTGAAGGAAAAGGTGAAGGCGTTGCTCGAGTCGCTCGGGCACGAGGTGGTGGATTTCGGGACGTTCAACGAGGAGGCGGTGGACTATCCGCTCTTCATCCGGCCGGCGGCGGAAGCAGTCGCGCGCGGTGAATGTGAGCGCGGGATTGTTTTTGGCGGATCGGGAAACGGCGAGGCGATGGCGGCAAACAAGGTGCGCGGCGTGCGCTGCGCCTTGTGTTGGAACGAGGAGGTCGCGCGACTTTCGCGGCAGCATAACGACGCGAATGTCCTCTCGTTAGGCGAACGCGTGATCCCGGAGGGAACGGCGCTCGCTGTCGTGCGGGTGTGGCTGACGACGAAGTTTGAAGGCGGACGGCACGCGCGCCGGATTGCGCTGCTGGACGAGGCCTGAGCTCAGAAGCAACGGTCGATCACGATCGCGACCAGGAAGACGGCGCTGACAAAGGCGTTGCTCTGGAAGAAGGCGCGGTTGATCGCGGCCAGATCGAGGCGGCGCGCGGCGCGATGTTCGTAGACGAGCGCGGCGACGATGAGCACCATGGCGGCGCAGTAGGCGAGGTGGAGATGCGCGAGAACTCCGAAGGCGATGAGCGCGATGAACATCAGCAGGTGCAGGACTTGGGCGAGCATCAGGCTCGACGGAATCCCGAGCCGCACGACTAACGAGCGCAAGCCTTCGGACCGGTCGAATTCAAAATCCTGCGTGGCGTAGATCAGGTCGAAGCCCGCGACCCAACAGATCACGCCGGCACCGAGAACGAGCGGCGGCAGATCAAGACGACCGGTTTGTGCGATCCACGCTCCGGCTGGCGCGACGGCTAAGGCGGCGCCGAGGACGAAGTGAGTGAGGTCGGTGAAGCGCTTCGTCAGTGAGTAGAAGAAGATGATCGCGAGCGCGACGGGCGAGAGCAGGGCGGTAAGCCGGTTGATCATGGAGGCGGCGACGACGAAGCCGGCCGAACAGGCGATGAGCGCCGCGATCGCGGCGGTCCGGTCGATGAAGCGATGACGCGCGGCGGTGCGCGGGTTGCGTTGGTCGATCGACCAATCGGCGACGCGGTTGAACAACATCGCGGCGGTGCGGGCGAAGACCATGCAGACGAGGACGAGGAGGGCGGTGCGCAGGGTCGGCCGGCCGTCCGCCGCAACGAGCAACGCGCCGAGCGCGAACGGCAGCGCGAAGACCGTGTGCGAAAAACGGATGAACTGCAGGAAGCGCACGAAGGCGTTGCCCCTCGGAGTTGGAGGCAGATTTTTGGCCGGTGGCTGCGTGATCATCGCTCGTCCAGGAGCGTCGCGAGGCGTTCGCGCGCATTCGCGAGGATCGGCGTCCCGTGCGCGAAGAACATCTGCTGAAACTCGAGCGCGAGAAGCTGGCGCAACGCTTTCCGCATCAGCTTTGGATGCGTGCAGTACTTCGCCGGCAGCAGCTCGAAGCCATGCGAGCCGAAGTTGATCACCGCGTCGCCGATGATCAAAACGCCGCGGGCTGTTCGCGAGTGAAGCGCGATCTCGCCGACGGGTGCACCGGCGATCGGAATCGCGGTGAGGTCACTCGGAAGCGTGTCCAAGTCTTTGGACTCCGGGACGGCTGCCTCGCGACTTGCATACGTCGCGATCGAAAACCGATCAGCGATTTCTCGGCTCGCTCGGACGTGGTTCTCATTCGTCACGATGACGCCGAACGGATTGCGGCCGTTGGTCAGAACTGCAATCGATTCGGAGTCGATCGCGAATGGATCGATGAGAAACACGCCAGCGGCGGCGGTGAGCGCAGTGGAGAAGAGATCCGCTTTGACCTGCGGGTCATACGTTTTGGCGACGGCGATCTCGTCAGAGATGCGATGGATTTCGATCTCACTCATCAACGCCTGATGATGGCGGAGGTTCGGAACACCTCAAGGTAGTAGCGACGTCGGACAACGTCCTGACTGATCAGGCGAGTCAGTTCTCAGGAACCCTCCAACGGGCAAACAGGCACTCGGACCATCTCTACAGCTGAGCAGACCGGCAGAACAGTGGCATTGCAGCTGCTATACTGATTATAACTACCATAACTCCATGATCTCCTTCTCCTATCAGGCTCGCGATATGTCCGGAAAGATTGTTTCCGGAATTCAAGACGCTCTCAACGAAGACAATGCCGTGACCAGTCTCATGAGCCGTGGGCTCATGGTTCTGTCGCTTCAGCAGAAAGCCGCGGCTAACAAATCCAAGAAGAAAAATTACAAGGTCAAAGAGACCGATCTCGTTCTTTGCACCCGTCAGCTCTCGACCATGGTCGAAGCGGGCATTTCGCTCGTCCAGGCACTGACCGCGCTTTACGACCAGTGCGACCCAAAACGGCAGAAAGGTCTGCGTGAAGTCATCAGTGACGTCACCACCAGGGTCCAGGGCGGCGAGACATTCAATGAAGCTATCGCGAAGCATCCGCGCGTGTTCGATCGACTGTTTATCAGCATGGTGAAAGCAGGCGAGCACGGCGGATTGCTCGCGGAAATTCTCGACCGGTTAGCCGGGTTCCTTGAGGCCAGCGCGCGCCTGCGGAAGAAGATCAAATCGGCCATGACGTATCCCGTCATCGTCATCTGCATCGCGTTTGCGATCACGACGTTCCTGATCGTGAAAGTCGTGCCGATCTTCGGGGAGATCTTCAAAGACTTCGGCGCGAAACTGCCCGCGCCGACGCAGTTCCTGATCGACGTCAGCGACTTCGTGCGCGGCGACTGGTACATCCTCTTCGGCGGGATCGCGGCGGTGATCTTCGGCATTCGCGCGTTCGTCCGTTCGACGCGAGGCAAGCAGTTGTGGGATCGCTGGAAACTGAAGCTGCCCATCTTCGGTCCGCTCGTCCGGAAGATCTGCATGTCGCGCTTCTCACGCACCTTCGCGCAGCTGATCCGCAGCGGTGTCCCGATTCTCGAGGTGCTCGATATCGTCGCCGGCTCGTCAGGCAATCACGTGATCGAAACCAGCATCAAGGGCGTCGCAGAAGACGTCGAGAAGGGGGACAACCTGTCGATCGCGCTCTCCAAGAAACCGGTCTTCCCGCCGATGCTTCTGCGCATGGTCGCGGCCGGCGAGGCGACGGGCAAGATCGACACCATGCTCGAGAAGATGGCCGACTTCTGGGACGAAGAAGTGGAAGCGATGCTCGACGCGCTTACCTCGCTGATCGAGCCCATGTTGATTTGTTTCCTCGGTGTGATCGTGGGCGGCATCGTGATCGCGATGTTCCTGCCAATCTTCAAACTGAACGAAGTAGTTTCGCAGAGCAAAAGCTAAGGAGAAGCTCAGCTCGGTAGCTGGAAGGGGTGGGTCGGGTGACCTGCCCCTTCTTGTTTTCTACGTCGTGTTCTCGATCTTTACTGCGGCTTTCGGAAAGCCCGCAGAGTCATGGGCCAGCGAACTTCGCGCGTCGCTTCTCCATTGTCCCAGAGCCGACGCAGTTCTTCGCCAAACGACTCCACCGGGTCGTAGCCGTTCGCTGCGATGCACGTCTTCGTGGCCGACCAGGTGCGAAGATATCCCAGCAATTGATCCACCTCCCACTGCGTCTGCATTTGAAACGGCGGCAGCTCGAGTTCAGGAAACGGGAAATCGATCGTGCGATAACTGGCCTCCACGATCTCACGCTCTGGCGGCCAGAAGGGACCGGTCGTCTCGAAGTAGAACCGGTTTACGAGTGCGTCGATCTCCGGAGCGACGGTCAGGAGGTTGTAAGCCGAAACTGCGAGGACACCGCCCGGTTTCAGCACGCGGTCTGCTTCGGCAAAGAACGCGGGAACGTCGAACCAATGCAGCGCCTGCGCGACGCTGATCAGATCGATGCTGTGTGAGCCAAGCCCACTCGCTTCCGCTGGTGCGGCGCGGTACTCCACGCGCTCGTCAGGCTCCGTGTTCGCGATCTGCTGCGCGCTGGCGTCTGTCGCAATGACCCGCGCGAAGTGCGGCGCGAGCGCAACGGCTGCCTGTCCATTGCCGGTCGCACAATCCCACGCCAGCTCATGCGCCGGCGCGAGCGACGCCAGATGCCGGAACATCTCTGCTGGATAGTGCGGCCGGTAGCGCGCGTACTCAGAGGCGTGTGCGGAGAAGTGATCCTTAAAACTCACGCCGTAGCTGTAGTCGAGGTGCGCTATCGCTCAACGCGTCCCGCAGCCTCGGAATAGCGTGCCGCACTCCTTTCGTCGCCGACCATCGCCCCCGTCCCAACCTGCTCGACCCGCGCATACATCTCCGCGTAGATGCGCTCGATCGCGACGCCCGGATCTTCGAGCATCATGCTCTCTTTGATCTTACTCGCGTAGATCGCGAAGGAGAAAGGCGACACGACCGGCAGTTCGCGCAAAATCCAACGGTACGTCTGCACCCCGTCGAGATATTCGTAGGCCTGATCTGCATCGAGAAATGTGTGCATCGCCTGGCGATAAGCTTCGTTCAGCAACGGATGATCCGGTTCGTGTTGCTCAAGCACGCGGAACAAAACTTCCGAGCTCCAGGTCAGTTGCTTCGGGCGGCGCTCACGGCCGGGCAAGTGCCGCGGCACCATCAAACCCGTTTGCGCCACGCCGCGGAATTGCCACTTCACCAGCTCCGATCCGCGCAGCGCCGCGTGCAGATCTTCTTCCGCGCCGTCCCGCTCAAAGCAGAGCCGCCAATCTTCCAGCGGCAGTTCCTGGAATGGCCGGAGCGTGAGCAGAAAACCGTAGTCGTCGATCGTGACCAGCGCGTTGCCGCCGATGCGATTCTTGACTCGCCACGCGACGATCCGGGAGAGCGCGTCGTTCGCACTGCGGCCAATGAGGGAGTGGAAGAAGTAGTGCGAGTGCTCACCCTCGCGATAGAGCTCGATCAACATTTTCTCGCCGACCGGCAACTCCGAGACGCTGAGTTGGGCGCGGAATTGCTCGATGATCGCCTCCGCATTCGCGACTGAGATTTCGTAATCTTCGACCAGCCAATCCGCGATATCTTCGTGTCCCGTCCGCGCCGCGATTTCCTTGCGGATGTTGCGCACGCCTTCGGCGAGGCCGGAGGTCAATGGCATCTTCGCTGCGTTCCAACGCGGAACCGTCGGCAAGTGTCCATCCGCGCGCTCGACGTACGCAGCCTGCAATCCGGTATCGACCAGCCGAACGATCCGTCCGCCAAGCACGAAGAGGTCGCCGATCTGCAGTTGCTTGATGAAGTTCTCCTCGACCGAGCCGAGCCGACGTCGTTTCAGGAAAACGTCCACGAAGCTCTCCGACACGATTGTGCCGATGTTCACCAGGAACTCGCGCGCGACCCGCGGATGCGCGAGCGAGATGACGCCGTCATCGAGCTGAACCTTTCCGAACAACCCAGCGTATTGCTGCCGCAACGCCGCGCCGCCGCCTTCGAGGTATTGCACGATGTGGTCGAACTCTTCGCGGCTAAGCGTGGCGAACGGAAAGGCGCGGGAGATGACGGCAAAGGCATTATCCGCCGCGATCGGAGCGACCGCTGCCATGCCGACGATGTGCTGCGCAACCACGTCGACCGCGTTCTGCTGCACGCGAATCGGATCGAGCGCGCGCTCGCGCACGCGGCGCGCGGTCACAGTCGCTTCGACGAGATCGTTCACGTTCGTCGCCACGAGCACGCCGTGGCTGCTCTTGTTCAAGGAATGCCCGGAACGTCCGATGCGTTGAATCGCGCGCGAAACTCCTTTTGGCGTCGCGACCATGATGACGAGATCGACCGCGCCGATATCGATCCCGAGTTCCAGGCTGGTCGAGCAAACCACGGCGCGCAGTTCGCCATTCTTCAGCCGATCTTCCACTTCCAAACGCACGCTGCGGTCTAGCGAGGCGTGATGAATTTCGATCTGCTTCGCGAGCTCGGGCAGCAGCTCTTTCAGGTTCAACCCGAGCTGCTCAGCGGCCGAGCGAACATTTGTGAAAACGAGGACCGACTTCCGCGAACGGATCAGCTCCGCAAGCTCGGCGTAGAGGCGCGCACCGGTGTAGCCGGCGGGCGGATACGGATTGCGCCGGATGGGCGAGAAGACTTCCACGATCGAGCGCTTCTCCACCTTCGCTTCCGCGATTCGGCAGGGGCGATCTTTGCCGACCAGAAACTGCGCGAGCAGATCGAGCGGGGCCGCGGTCGCCGACAATCCAATCCGACAGATGCCCTGTGCCCGGGGAGCGCACGCTTGCAGCGTGCTCGCGAATTCCTCCGCGAATTCGCGAACTTTTTCCCGACGCGCACCCCCTCGCGAAGTTCGTGATTTCGAGACGAAATCACCAGCACGCTACAAGCGTGCGCTCCCCAGAGCTTCCAGACGCTCGAGCGACACGCTTAGGTCCGCGCCGCGTTTGTTGCCGGCGAAGGAATGCAGCTCATCGACGATGACGAACGCGCATTCGCTCAGGTGCCGGACGTAATCCGGTTGCGCGAGCATGACGGCCAGACTCTCCGGCGTGGTGACCAGAATATGCGCGCCGTTGCGGCGGAACTTCGCCCGTTCGCTCGCCTTCGTATCGCCACTTCGCGCATGCAGAATAATCTGCTTTTCCAGCCTCATGCCTTCGATCGGTGCGCGCAGGTTTTTGCTGATGTCGTAGGTCAGCGCACGCAGCGGCGAGACGTAGATGCACTGCACGCTGCGGGTCAGCGTGCCGGCGTCGAGTTTGCGCAGCAGAAAATCGAAGACGCCGAGAAAGCCTGCGAGCGTTTTGCCACTTCCCGTGGGTGAGGTGAGCAGGATCGACTCGCGCTCGAGAATCGCAGGCACGGCCAGCAACTGGGCGTGCGTGAAGCTCGGGTACGTCTTCTTGAACCAGCGGCGCAACGTTGGATGCAGCCGCTTTGCGAGTTCCCTCGCTTCCGCGGCTTGCGGTTCTTCCATCCGCTACTTTCGCGAATCGTGCGCGCGACGCCAACTTGCCGCGCGCGAGGTCTCGTTAGGCAGATCGCGTGGCGCGGCGCGATCCGACAAAAAAGACGAGCGCGCCAAGGCCGTTCGCGAGCAGCGTTGTCAGCACAATCTTCACCGCGAAGCCGATTCTGCTTTGCACCGGCACGATCGGAATCACGGTGAACACGATGTAGAGGAGCGTGACAATCGCCGCGACGACGGCCGCGATGCGCAACCAAAGCGGCGCGCGCGCGCTGATTTTGCGCATGCCGAAAACCGGGATGGCGAAGAGCACGAGGTAGGCGAGCGCGTAGAAGATGCCGGCGGCATTATCGATGATCTGAAAAGCCTCCTGCGCGCCGACGCCTAACAAACTGCCGATCGCAAAGAGCAAGGTGACCGCGCCGACGAAGACGATCGAGTTCGTCGGGGTTTTGTAGCGGCGATGGAGCGTGCTGAACCAGCGCGGCAGGATGTTGTCCCAGCCGGCGACCATCGGGAGGCGCGTGTTGCCGAGGAAGTAGATGCTGAGCACGGCGACAGCACGTCCGGCCAGCATCAGAATCGCAACCGCAGCGATGGTGCTGCCGGCGGCGCCAAACTTATCGACGCCCGCGCGCAGCGCTTGCGGCACGGGCCCGATCAAATCGAGATCGCTGAATTGCGTGAACGCCATGACCGAGCTCGTGCCGAGGATAAACATGAGCGCGATGATCGGCGCGGCGATGATGACGGAACGCGAGATGTTCTTCTCCGGGACGCGACTTTCGCCCGCGAGAATGGCGACGTATTCAAAGCCAGCGAGCGCTCCGAGCGAGATCTTGCTGAAGATGTTCACCGAGAAAAGCGTCGGCGGCGGCAGGGTGAATTCGATCGGCCGGTAGCTCGCGAGCTTGCCCGAAGCGACGGCGACGAAGGGCAAGACGATGAGCGCACCGTAAGTCGCGAGGAGCAGAATTCCCCCGACGTTGTTGACCCATTTCCCGAGGCTGAGCCCGCGGATGGTGACGAGAATCATCGCCC
>JALZAD010000169.1 GCA_030948555.1 Verrucomicrobiota bacterium
GTCGAGCATTGCAGCAGTCCCAAAGTGCGCGGGCACGAACTCGTTCGAATCCTCAAGCCGGCAAAGGATGATTACTTCGTGTTGAAGCCAAAGCATTCTGGCTTCTTTTCCACCACGCTCGACACGCTGCTGCGTTACCTCGGCGCGCAGTCGCTGATCCTCACCGGCATCGCGGGGAATTTCTGTGTCCTCTTCACCGCGAACGACGCATACATGCGCGACTACGACCTGGTAATCCCGGAGGATTGCTGCGTCTCAAACACGCCGCGCGAAAATGACGAAGCGCTCGGATTAATGCGGAAGTTCCTGAAAGCGGATACCCGACCGGGCGGCGAAATCAATCTGCAGCCGCCGCCCAAGAACGCCCGTCGACGGAAGCGCTAGCTGCTTTTTCCGCGGCCGGTTTTGTTCTGCAGCTCATCGATCTTTTTCGACGCTTCAGCCTTGGTCCAGTTCTCGTTGAACTCTTCTTTTCCCTCGCGGCAAAGCGTCTGCAGGTAGGAACGCTGCGGGCCGGTCATCGGCTCGTCTTTAGTGACCCAATCATCCGGGTCCTTCTCTGGATTCTGCATCGGCGACTGCTCGTTTTCATCGGCCATACTGAAGCTTCGTCGCGCACCGGATGCGCGGCCTTATGGCTCTTGCGCCGGAGAGCGTGGCGTGGCATATCAGCACCCTTGCGGCCGAAAGGCTGCCCCTATGCCTATGGCCTCCGTCACGCGTCCGAACACCAGCCCCACTGCCGAGGTCGATCCGACGATCGAGACGCAGGTGTTTTGGATGAAATACAAGACGCCGATCATCGCCGGCGTTCTCATCGTGCTGCTGGCGGCGGCGGCTTTCGGCGCCTACACCTTCTACGCGAACCGCCGTGATGATGCCGCCGCCGCGCAGCTTGCGCAGGCAAAGGCGTTGCCGGATTACGAGAAGGTGATCAACGACTACGGCAACACGCCGGCGGCGGCCTCCGCGTATCTGCTCATGGCCGCGGAACAGCGCAAGGCGCAGAAGTTCGCCGAGGCGAATGCGACGCTGCAGAAGTTCCTTTCATCGCATTCGAAACACGAGCTGGTCACGACCGCGCAAATGGCAATGGCCGCGAATCTCGAATCGTCCGGCAAATCGGATGAGGCGCTCGAGCAATATCGCCGGGTGGCAGCGGAACATCCGCAAGATTTCAACGCGCCGCTCGCGCTCCTCGCACAGGTGCCGCTGTTGAAGGCGAAAGGGCAGATCGATCAGGCGCGGCAGGTTTGCGAGACGCTCCTCACGCAATATCGCGAGAGCGAAGCGAGCAGCGAAGCGTCGCGTTATCTGCGGACGCTGAAGCCGGCGGCCGCGCCCGCGCCCGCACCGCAGGTCGCGCCCGCGGCGTCACCGGCGCCAAATCCGTAGGCCGATTTGTTCAGCTCGAAGAAGCTGATTCTGCTCGGCGCTGGCTTTTGCGCCGCGTTCGTCTGCGCGAATCTGCTCCTGTCGGCGCTGCACAATTCGGGCTTTTCGTTCCACTACATCTCGTCGTGGCCGATCAACGTTTTCGGGCCGGCAGATGCGACGCGGCACTACCGACTACTCGTTAGTCTCGCGCTCCTCGCCGCGTTTTTCATTGCGCAGAGATTCGGAGCGGCACGCGACTACCGACTGCCGGCTGTAATGGTGATCGGCTTCGCGCTCCTCGTCGGCTCGAACCTGATCCAGGGCTTCGAGCCCGGCTTCGTCGATCCGATTACCGAGGATGAGTTCAACGACGGATACACACCGCAGTACTACCACGATGCCGTCGAGATCACGGATCCGGTGGCATTCTTCCAGAACTACAACGCGATCCAACCGACGCTGCACATGCACGCACGGACGCACCCGCCCGGTCCGCTGCTGCTGTTTTACGCGCTGATCAAATGCCTCAGGTCGCCCGCGCTGATGTCGCTCGCGATTGCCGCGGTTGCGGTCGCTCTCTCCGCCTACTTCCTTTACCACCTGCTGCTCACTGAATTGCCGGCCAAAGTGGCGGGTTTCACGACGTTTCTTTTCCTCCTTCTGCCATCGGTGCAGATCTACTATCTCGTCACAATCGACGCGCTCGTTGCCGGGTTGTTGCTCGGCGTCTTCTACTGCTTCAAGCGAGGCACGGCCGCGTCGTTAGTCGCATGCGCTGCGCTTCTATCCGCTGCGTTCATGCTGACCTTCGTCTCGGTGTGGATCG
>JALZAD010000171.1 GCA_030948555.1 Verrucomicrobiota bacterium
AAAAACCTCGCCCGCATGAATTGCGGCGCGCAGATCGAATGCACCACGCCCGACGGCCAGCTGGTCGACGTCGCCACCGCGACCGAGCAGAACAAAGGCGCGGCCGCGCTGATCATGGATGACGACACGCTGAGCTGCCCATTGCAGGAAGGCCGGACCACGTTCGTGATCAAGCTCGCCGTCGCATCGCTGCTCGATCGTTTCACTTTTGTGAATGAGAACGCCGCCGCCGCGGGCGACTTGAAGATTTCGGTCTCGAACTATCAGCTTCCCGCCGCGAGCGAAAAATGGGTCGCCGTCGATGGCCGCGTCGCTTTCTCCCACAAGCGTCTCTTTAAGCTCTCGATGCTCGGCGTCGAAGCGCGCTACGTGAAGCTCGAGTTCAACGTCGAGAAAGGCGGCCGCATCGCCGCGCTGGGTCTCTACGGCGGGCAGGAGCTTGATTCGTTTTCGCGCCGCAATCTGCACGTCATCCGCGACGGCATCGGCGGCCGTGAGCGCGACGGGATGATGGTCGTTTCGAACAAAGCGCCGCGTGCTGCGATAGAGGATTCGCTCAACTTCAATTTCGCCAACGTCTACGCACGCGCGCAGGTGGTTTACGTCAGCTCCGGCATGTTGCCGACCGCGCGTCGCATGATCGACGACGACACCACCACAGCCTTCAAGTTCGCCGCGACCGACAAGCACCCGATGGCGATCATCGAACTCGCGCAAGCGGAGCGACTGCACCGCGTGAGCGCGCTCTACACGATGCGTTCCGGCCGGCTCGATGTCTTCGTTCTAAACGAGCTGAAAGCTGAGCCGAGCGACCTCCGCGACGCGAAGCTGATCGCGTCGATCACAGACACTAAACACACCGGAAAAGCCGCGCTCGACTTCGATCCGCAAGGCGCCCGCTACGTCGCGCTGCGCTGGACTCCCGAGCCCGGCGGAGACTCGGAGCCGTTCGAAGTGGCCGAGATCCACGCTTTCGGCAGTGTCCCGCTTTCGATGGTCAACTTCAATGCGATGCCTGAGACCTACGCGAGCAACTTGATGACCACGACTGCGCCGACTTTGCCGTCACAAGTTCCCGGCCTGCCGCAGATCCCCGCGGTCAGCGAGTAGCTGACGGACGAACAATCTCGCGCGCCTGTGCGAGCAGAACTTCGCGCGCGGTTTGCGCATCGGCAGGTCCGATCACCGCGAGTTCGAGTAAACGCTGGCCGAGATTGCGCTGACCATTCATGGCGGCGGCGATTCGGCCGCGCGCGTTCCAGGTTGTCTCGCCCAAGTCGCGGCGGCCGGAAACGTGTTTGTCTTCCTGGATGCAAACGAAGACAAAAAGCGGCTGATCCTGCTGAAGAAATTCGTAGGCGCGAAACGAAAGATGCAGATCGGCGTCGGCGAAAGTGACGGAAGGAAGTTCGCCGCGGAAGATGCGGCCGGCGGCGGGCAGGCAGATTTCCGGCGAGTGACTTCGCACCAGTTGCAGCGCAGTTCGGCCCGGATACCAGCGCGCGAAAAAGCCCCACCACACTGCGCCATTCGCTGCCTTCCACGAGGCGCTGCTCGCTTGGTCGTAGCGCAGGATCGCAGTCGTTGCTTCGGCAATCGGCGCGGGCGTCGCGTTTTCGTCTCTCGGCCACTGCGCCTGCCACGCCACGTTCGGGATGAAATAGCGTTCGTGGGCGCGATACCAGAGTTCGCTGGAGGCGAACACGGCCGCAATCCAGACCAGCGCGACGATCGTTTCTGACAGGTTGGGCAGATGAACTCTCGCGCTCAAATCAGCCTGCGGCGCAGGTGTTTCGCCTCCCTCACTTAGCGCGAGCGCCGCGGCCCCGAGCCCCACCATTCCGATAACGAGCACCGCAGTGCCAACGGCATCGTGCCAATGCTCGAGCGCTGGAATTCCACTGCGCGCGGCGATGATCATGAGTGTCGTCGCGCGGACAACATTGCACGCCAGCACCCAGACGCAGCCCAGCACGAGTAGGGCAACTCGCCTGGCTCGTTTCAACATCAGCAGTTCGCCCAAAAATAGCGAAACCATGATCGACGCCTGAAGCGTCTTCACCCCACTGCACGCCTCATCGACTCCGACAAAGCCGTTCGCGAGTTGAATGATGTTGCCGACCTGATACGCGGCGATCCCGAGCCACCCGGCCGTTTCGACTGCGACGTAAGCGACCATGCGCGTCAGCCCGTGCACGATCGTGTTCTCGAATTGTACCAGCCACGGAACGCCGACGAGCGTGAAGCAGATCGGAAATGCGAAGTGCCGCGCCCACGGCTTTCCGCCGGCGCGAAGCAGATGCAGAAGCGAGAAGGCAACAACCGCGAACGCGAAGAACCAGCTGAGCAAGCGCCAATCGGGATTTGCTTCCTCGATGACGCGAATCGGAAGCAACGTGAGCAGGATTAACCAAGCGACAAAAGGCGCAGCGCTCCGCGAGGGCTGCGACTTCGGCTTGGTCTGCCAGCGCAGATAAAAGAGGAACACAGCGAGGAACGGTACGGACCAGCCGTAGTTGTATTGCGCGTTCAGCGACCACTCGTCATGCAGATGGCGGAACAGCCAGAGCCAAAGCGTCGCTGGCAACACGACAGAAAGAATTTCAGCCAGCCACTTCGGCATGCGGAGGGATTAAGGCCACGCTTCGCGGAGACCAAGTGGAATTGCGCACCAGCTAATACCCCGCCCCGCGCACAAGGCGTGGCGGTCCCGCGAATCCCGCGATGCAAAACTCGGGATTGGCAATCTCACCTACTCGGCGGTTCCGGAGATGTCCGCGATAGGAGCTGCATTCGTGCAAGTGCGCCGCCGCAAGCGAGCTGGCTAAGCGATCCCGCGCAGGACCCAGGCGAAAAGCTGGAACGCATCGGCCGCCGGGCGAGCGGCACGCCTGTTGCTTAGAACAAGAAGGTTCCCCGCTATGCACCGTTATCTTCGTCACTTCTTTTGCGCGACCGCCTTCCCGCTCCTTTGCGGTTCGGCTTCCGCCCTCACGCTCGATTGGGGCGCGGCGGGAGTCACATGGACAAACCCTGGCTCGTTCGCAGGCAATCCGACGATTAGCAATTCCTATGACGTAGGGGGAAACCCCGGCAACGACGTGACGGTTTCCATCTCCGGGAATACCGCGCAGTTCGGCAACACGACGCCGGCGATTAACACAAATCTGCAAGGAGGCTACGCCACTGCGCCCAAAGCCTTGAACCTTTACGTGGATTTCACGAGCCAGGCGCAGTTCGTCACGATCGGCGTTTCGTTCGCGGCCAGTTACACTCAGGGCATGAGCGGCGTTTCGTTTACCATCTTCGATGTCGATGGCGTGAATAGCGGTACGACGACTAGCTTTCAGGATAAGATCAGCTCGATCATCGGCATCGCGCCCGATGGGTCGCAGGTCGCGGCGACAATTACGCTCACCGCGAACACGGTTAACACGGTGACCGGCAACGGCACGCTCGGCGCGGTCGTACTGGGCAACGGCAACTCGCCGAATACAGGCGCCGGTTCGGACGTAGGCAATGTTACGGTCAGCTTCGCGAGCGCGATCCAGTCGTTCAGTTTCGTCTACGGAAGCGGCACCAACACGATCGCCGATCCTACTGCGCAGCAGATTAGCATCTCGAACATCAGCTTCACGCCGGTGCCGGAAATCAATCCCGCCTGGACCGGACTCATCTCTTGCCTCGCCGCGAGCGGACTCGTCCTTCGGCATCGCTCGCTCACGCGCAAGAAATGAACGACTGCAACGGCAACGTCCGCGCTCTGGAGCAGCGCGACTTGCTTATCAAATGCGGGCGCCGGCTCGGCTACGTGGTCGTCGTCGTGGCGGTCAGCTTTGGTGCGCTGCGCGGTTATCAAAGTTGGCGCAAGCAGAACCTCGCCAAACAGACGAGCCAGTTTGCCGCGCAAGGCGATTTTCAAAGCGCGGTTCTGGTCGCGCGTCGCCTGTTGCAGCTCGATGAAAATAATCTCGTCGCCGCGCGTGCCATGGCGCAGGTGGCGGAGAAAGCCGGGAGCGCGGATGCTGTCACCTGGCGGAAGAAGATCGTCCAGCTCGAGCCGCAGCCCGCAAATGAGTTGGCGCTCGCAAAGTGCGCGCTGCGTTTCGGCCAGATCGATCTCGCAGACCACGTTGTTGATGCCTTTCCACAAACGGCTCGGCAAACGGTCGCGTATCACGAGATCGCGGGAGCCGTGTCGCTCGCGCAAAAAAACATGGCCGCAGCCGAAGAGCATTTCGCCGCCGCCGTGGAGTTCGCGCCAAGCGACTCTCATCTTGTTCTGAATCTCGCGCTCGTGCGTCTCGGTTCACCCGAGCCGAGACGGGTCGAGCAGGCGCGCGCCAGTTTAAATATTTTGAGCAAGCAGCCGGTTCATCGCCTCGCGTCATTACGCGCGCTCGCAGCTGACGCACTTGCGCATGGCGATCGCGCGAACGCCCGCCAATGGGCCACCGCATTGCAGACCGAAGCGGACACAACTTTCGCCGACGCGCTCGTCTATTTCCAAACCGTTGAAGGCACTGATGCGACCCAAGCTGCTTTGCGCGATCTGCAAGCAACGGCGAGCACAAGCGCAAGCTCGGCCGCCGAGTTGATCACCTTCCTCAATCGTCACGACCTCGCGCAGGCGGCAGTTGATTGGAGCGCAACGTTGCCGAAGCCGATCGTCGAGACCCAACCGGTGCCGCTCGCGATCGCGGAGTCGTTCAGTTTCCTGCAAAATTGGAACAGCCTGCAGAAGTGGGTCGAAGGAAAAAACTGGGGCGCGTACGAGAGCATGCGCCTCGCGGTCGAGAGTCACGCACTGCGCCGCCTCAGCCCGGCCGATCGTTCGTCGATGCAAAGTGAAACGGCGTGGCGCGCCGCGGTGAAAGCGGCGCAGTCACATCCGGAGCAACTCGCCGGCATCGCGCAACTCGCGGAAGGCTGGGGTTACACAGACAACGCCGCCGCGGCCTGGTGGGCACTTGCGAACGAGACCGATCATTCGCGCACTGCGCTCTATGCTTTGCAACGGATCTACAAGGCGCAGCGGGACACTCGCGGCCTTCTTCGCGTCGCCACGCGTGCCCTCGAGTTGAACCCGAACGATCTCGTGGCGGCGAACAATTGCGCGAGTCTTGGCCTGCTCTTGAGCAGCGATAACACCGCGCGCCGGCTCGCTTTGAAATTGCACGCTGAGCATCCGGCCAACCGCGCGTTTGCCGCCACCTACGCCTTCGCACTGCACAGCGAAGGCAAGAACGCGGAGGCACTCAAAGTCATCGAGACCCTGAAAGACGAAGAGCTTCGCCATCCCGCGATCGCCGCCTATTACGTGGTCATGTTAGTCGAAGGCAAAAAGCTCAACCGCGCGCGTGCCTTCTTGAACGACGCAAAGCGCGCCTCGCTCCTGCCGGAAGAGCAAAAGCTCCTGAGCGCCGCGACCCGCAAGTTGATCGGCGCAGACGGAGCGGTCGCGAGCGCGCTTTAGTCGCTCCCGCGCTAGCCGCCGCTCGCGAAGCCGGGATACAACGTCATCCCGCCATCGATGAATAACGTCGTGCCGGTCACGTAATCCGAAGCATCGCTCGCCAGCCAGACGACACCCGCGGCGATGTCTTCCGGCACACCGACACGCCCATACGGAATCAGTTTGAGCAAGGCCGCTTCCGCTTCCGGCGTTTCCCACGCAGCGCGATTGATCGAGGTCTTGATCGCGCCCGGCGCAATGCTGTTCACGCGGATGCGTTGCGGCGCCAGTTCCTGCGCCATGCTTTTCATGAGCTGCATGATGCCGCCCTTCGAGGTCGCGTAGTTCACGTGACCCGCCCAGGGAATCACTTCGTGCACCGAGCTCATGCAGATGATCTTTCCCGCCGCGCGCGAGACGGAAGGCACAACGCCGCGCCGCAGAAATTCCCGGACCGCTTCACGCGCGCAGAGGAACTGCCCGGTCAGATTAACCTCGATGACGCTGTTCCACTGCTCGAGCGTCATGTCCTTGAACGCGGCATCACGCTGCATGCCGGCGTTATCGATCAGGATGTCGACCGTCCCGAAGCGCTCGATCGTTTCGCGGAACAAAGTCTGCACCTGATCTTCCCGGCTAACATCCGCGCCGATCGCGAACGCTTCCCCGCCCGCGTCGATGATCTGCTGGGCAATGCGCTCCGCTTCTTCTTTCTCACGTCGGTAATTCACTGCTACCGCTGCGCCAGCGGCACCGAGCGCAATCGCGCAGCCTTCACCGATTCCGGAACTGCCGCCGGTCACAATGGCTTTCTGATTTTTCAGCGGCTTTATGGGATCAAAGGCTACGTCTGAGTTCATGAGGTTTGTTTCCGAAGTTATTTACGCCGGGCAGCGAACAAGATCGCGCGCCGGCATCTGAAGGCATGCTCTTAGCTTAAACGAAGCGCGGGTGCCGGGCGCCTGCACGCATGCAAATCGCAACGCAAACACAGGACGAAACGGCATCGGGAATTGAATCGCAGCAGAACCCTTCCAGACATGCAAAAACTCCTCCTCGTCACACGTCGCTCGCTCCTTCGCCATCGTCTCAAGTCGCGGAACATTTTGCGCTCGCCGCGCGGGCTACGAATGACGCGCTTCGGGATTGGGATGTAAGCAGCGGACGTCTCACATGGCCTCAGGGACTGCTTTCACTCCTCGGCTACGAGCCGTCGATTATCACAAGCGAGATCGGGTTTTGGCAGCGTCATCTCCACCCGGAGGATCGCACGCGGACGGCAGCGAGCATTCGCGCCGCGCTCTCGCCACACGGCGGCGAGCATTGGTCCGGCGAGTATCGCTTCCGAAACAATGACGGGAGCTACCTTCTCCTGCTCGAGCGGGCCATCATCATGCGCGACGAAACCGGCGCGCCGCACCGCTGGATTGGTTCGCTCATGGACATCACGGCGCGGAAGGAATTGCAGGATCAGCTCTGCCGCTCGCAACGCATGGAAGCATTTGGCCAGCTCGCCTGCGGCGTCGGCCACGACTTCAATAATTTCCTCACCACCATCCTCGGCTACTCAGACCTCGTGCTCAGTGAACGCGCGCTCAAAGCAAACGTCTCGCGGCATGTGAACGAAATCCGCGCCGCGGCGAAGCGCGCTTCGACTCTGGTGGGCCAGTTGCTCGCCTTCAGTCGCAAGCATCCGCTCGAGCCCAGCGTGCTCGAGGTGAATACGTTGGTGACGAATCTCGAGCGTTCC
>JALZAD010000204.1 GCA_030948555.1 Verrucomicrobiota bacterium
ATCGAGCACGAACTGGATCGCCTGCACGGTCTGCGGTGTGTCGAGTGTCGGGCGGTTGTTTTCGTCGATCACCCAGCCGCCAAACGCAGTCAGAAACGGAATGAAAAAGAACGGCTCGCGGTAATTCCAGGTGAGCCCGTACTGATCCATTTTGCCGTCGCCGTTCTCGTCTTTCGTCAGGCTCTGCCCCAGCGCAATCAGCTCATCGAGCGTCCGCGGCGGATTCGGCACGAGCGCCTTGTGGTAAACGAGCGTGAGGTGATTGCCGATCTGATCCCCCGCGAGCCAGCGTTTACCCTGCCAGCTCACCACGCCTTGCGGCGAGAAGCGCGCGAAGAACTCCGGCGGGAAAATCTCATCGAGCGGCCGGACCGTTTGCGTCGTCACCAGCACGCCCACGTTGTCCGCCGGACCATAGATGATCTCTGGCCCCTGACCCGCAACCGCCGCGATGACGAAAAGATTGCGCAAATCTTCGTTTTCCTTGTAGAGCGCCTCGACGACGACGTCAGGATGCGCCGCGTTAAAGCGTTTCACCTGCTCGAGAAACAGATCGCGCTCGCTGCTGATCTTCTGGTGCCAGATGCGAATGTGCGGCCGCGTGTCCGTCTTCGCGCAGCCGACAAGGCAAAGAACGATGGCGAAGATTGCCATTCTGGGGAGCGCCCTCATGTCGATCAGTTGTAGCCGAGCACGACGCCGGTGAGCGCTGGGATCACGAGCTTGCCACCAGTGGGCGTGACGCTCGCGGTCACCGCGCCAAGCTCGCCTTGTGAAACGAAGATCGGCCGCAGATTACTCGACGAGAGATGCAACTCGACCGTCGCGGGTTGCTCGCCGCGGTTCAGCGCGATGAGCAACGTTTCCTTCGCCGTGCGCCGGGTGAAAACAAACGACCGCTGCACGTCATCCGTGGTGAGCACGCTGTACTCACCGTGATTCAGCGCCTCGTGCTGCCGTCGGAGTGCGATCGCGCTCTTATAGTAATCGAATAGCTGTCCGTCGAAGGCGACCTCATCCGGCGTGCGCTCGTTGCCGCGCGGATCGATCGCCTGCGGATCGTAAGTCATGTCGGCCCAGACCATCGGCATCCGATCATCCGGATCGTGCCCGCCCCACATCCCCGACTCCGTGCCGTAATAAATCATGGGCGAGCCGACGTAGGTCATCTGAAAGAGCGCGATCATCCGTTGGATGCTGCGCTCCCGGTCATTTGGTTTTCGGATCTGATACGTCTTCGAGCCGCGCGCATCGTTGTTCGTGTTGAAATCGATCTCGCCGGGCTTCGCGTAAACCGTCCCCTCGCCGTTCACGATCATGGAGGCGAGCCGATCGGTGTCGTGCGAATCCATCAGGTTCTGCATCACGGCCGCGACCTGCGGGGGAAATTGCTTTCGTCGCTCGTCGAGAAGCTTCGCAAAGCGCGATGGCGCGACGTTGTTGTCGCCGAGGAATCCCTTCACCGGAATGGTGAACGCGTTGTAGTTCATCGACGCAGAGAAGCCGCCCTTCTGCACCAGCTCCGAGGCGTTCTTCCAAATCTCCGCCGTGGTGTAGGCATTCGGGTTGAGCTGCCTAACGAGTGAATTCCAGTCCGCCCAAAATTTCGCCGGCCGCTCGTCGGCCACGTCCAGTCGCCAGCCGTCGATGCCGTCTTCCATCTTCCCGTTCGGTCGCATCCAGCGTCGCGTCGCATCGAAGATGTAAGCCTTCGGACCCGGCGCCATGTCTTGCTTGTCCGAAGTCGCGGCGAAGACCGGCAGCGTCATCGTTCCCCACCAGCCTTTGTAATCGAACTCGTTCCGCTTCGTTCGCGCATCATCGAAGCTCGTGACCACGTACCAATCTTTGTAGGGCGAGCGCTGCTGCTTCTCGCGCAGATCTTTGAACGCGAAGAAATCGCGGCCGGTGTGATTGAAGACGCCGTCGATGATGACGCGGAGCCCGCGCGCGTGGCATTGCTTGAGCAAGTCGAGGAAGAGCTTGTCCGCCGCGGTCCACTTCCACGTTTTCGGATCCATCGTCTCCGTCGCAATCAGCTGGAGATCGCCGTTTGGATCGGGGCCGAAGTACGGATCGATGTGGTGATAGGATGCGCCGTCGTACTTGTGCAGCGAGCGGGCGTAGAAGAGCGGGTTGAAGTAGATCGCGTTGACGCCGAGCTCGCTGATGTAATCCAGCTTATCGATCACCCCCTGCAGATCGCCGCCGTAACGACGCTCGAAAACGCCATCGCGGTAGAAGTCAGGACCGAGCTCCTTTTCCCATTCGTCGCGCGCATACCAATCCGCGGTCCACGAGGAAATCCGCCAATCGGGTCCGGCCTGAACTGGCGGCTCGAGTGAGTCGCGCGTCGGATCGTTCTTCGGATCCCCGTTCCGAAAACGCTCGGGGAAGATTTGATAGAAGATTGCCTCGGCGGCCCATTCGGGTTTACCCACGCTGGGACCACCTAGCTGAGCGTCGGCGCGCGCGCCCGCGAGCAGCGCGCAAAGCGCGACTAACGCCAGCCGGACCATGCGTCGCGCAAGGCTGCGTCGGCCGTCGGCGTTCCGCTCACCAGTCGCACGTGGTAGAATGTCTTTGAAGTGGCCGACACCGTCTCGCTCGTCGTGCTGCTGTTCGCCGTGACCACGGGACCGACGGCCGTGTAGGTTCCGAAGACGCTGCTCGCGCTTTCGAGTTGATACTGTTTGCCGGGAACGGATGACCACGTGACCGAGACGTTGTTGCTGCTCCGCGCGATGTTGGCAACACGGAAGACCGACGTCGGATCGAGCGGGTTTGTGCCAGCTGCGTCTTCGGCCGCGTTGTTCATCCCGTCTCCATCGTCGTCCGCGTTTGGATCAAGGAAGCGGACCGTGGCGGTGCTGCTCGGGCCAGCGACAGAATTATCGTTCGGATTAATGGCGGTGATCGTGACCGTGATCGTCTGCCCGATGTTGCCGCTCAAGTTGAAGCTCGTGCTGCTGGTCACGAAGGTCTGCGGTGGCCCGCCATTGACGTTGTAGGTCACGCGGTAGACCGGCTGAACACCGCCCGCATCCGGCGGAGCTGCGTTCCAACTGATCAGCACGCTGCCGTTGCCTAACGAGTAGTTAAAACCGTTCGCCGTCGCCGGTGTGCCGGGCGGGCTGCTCGGCGCGGTCACGTCGTAGAGCTTCAGGTATTGCGCTTCGTAGGGCGCGGTCGCCCACGAGCCGTTATCCTGCGGCACGCGATTCATCGCGACGAAGACGCCGTTGTTCAGGATGTCCGCGCCGGTGCGTCCGCCGTTCCAAAGGAAGTAGGTGCGGCGATTCGGATCGATGTTCGTATACGCCGCGATGTTGCGGATGTTGTAGGTGCGACCGGGCTGAATCCCGTAGTCGTTTTGCCCGTTGCCATCGACGTCTTGATTGAGGTGGAAGTTGCCGCTCGGGCTGGCGTCGCGATTCGTGTTTGCGAAAGCGAAAACTACATCCGAGTTGCCGGGCAGACCGTTGAGCGTCTGATATTTCGCCACGCCGTAGATCGTCTGGTTGTTGCCGTCTTCGTTCAGGAAGAAGCGGTTCGGGCTGCGTAGCGCGACGCTGGAGAGACGCGCCTGGCCGATCGCCGCGTAAACGGGGTAGAGCTGATCGTTCCCGTAAACGTTGTCGTTCCAAGCCGGCGCCATGGAGTTGAAGTCCTTAAAGTTCGCGATGTTCTTCCCGAAGTTCACCTCGTAGCTCGAGTAGCCGAACGTCGTCGAGATCCCGAGCTCCTGGCCGGGGAAGATCAACGGCACGCCATCGACGCTGCTGCAAACCGCGTAGCGCACGACCGCCTGCCAAGGATCCTGAAACGCTTCTTCGTCGTGCGACATGTTGTTCATGAGCACGAGGCTCTGGCCGTAGGCGCCGCGACGTCCCTCGAAGATGTTGCGGTAGTCACTCGCGCCGCTCGCGCTCTTCAACGGGAACACGATGTTTTCGTTCAAGATATCGAAGTGGCGATTCGAGCGATACGTCACCGCGCCACCGTCCAGCGACTCGGCCATGAAGACGAAGTTCCACTTCCGCGTGCGCGTCTTGTTGATCGCGTATTCCCAGAACTGCGGCGGTAAACCCTGCCCGAAGTCCGCGCGCAAACCGCTAATGCCTTTCGCCGTTTGGGTCGCGAGATCAGTGCCCGCCGGCACGCCCGTCTGGCTCAACCAGTAGAGCGTGTAGTTCGAGAAGAACCGCCAGACGTTTTGGGTCACCTGATCGAAGTGGCCATTGCCCGAGCCGGAAGAATTCTCGTCGCCGATCGAGTAGTCGAACCAATCCTGCTCGTTGAGGTAATTGCCATTGCCATTCGGGTTCATGTCCACGAGCGCGGCGTAACGACCGAAGTAAACGTCGCGCACGTCGCCCCATTTTCCGAAGTCGCCGCGGTCCGGCGCGATTGCGATGTTGGCCGCACTCGAGGCGCGCATCGCGTAATTCACGTCCCGCGAATAGAAGCGCGCTTCCTTGTCGCGCAGCAGATCGCCGGGGTTGTTCCCGAACAACGCCGTGCCTTGCGTGCTGATCTCAGAATCCGGCGCCGTGTGGTTGAACGGCGCATCGAGCATCACGCCAACGCCCGCCGTATTCGCCGCCGCAACCAAACCTTGGAACGCCTGCCGCGCGGCGTCGCGATTGCCCGGATCGTTCACACCCGCGGCGGCGTTGTAGTTGGCCGACATGAGCGGATTGATGTCGAAGAAATTGCGGACCGAATACGGACTGCCCGGGTCGTGGCCCTGCTGCGCTTCCTGCGTGATCGGATGCACAGGCTGAAACCAGAGCCAGTTGCATCCGAGGTTTTTGAGGTAATTCAGATTCCAGTGATTGTCCGCGCCCTGGTGCGGCGCATTCGGCGCATCGTACATGTCCTCGAGCGTGCCGCGTTGCGCGAATGATGCTCCGCTCGCGTCGAGGTTGAGGACGTTCGCTTCGTAAAGATTGATGTTCCGCGCCGTAACGGGTGAAACAACGATCGCGTGATCACGCCGCCCGGCGCCGATGTTCGTGTAGTAACGCCAGTTGCTATCGCCCTGTACTTTCCAGCGCGCGGTCAGGCGATACGCGCCGGTCTTCGTCGCGTTCAGGCCTAACGAGTACTGACCGGCGTTGCCCGTCGGCGTCATGGTGTAGGTCTTGAAGTAATGCGAGTCGTCGCCAGCGACGAGCGAGTTACCATCGAACGGCACGATGCCTTCCTCAGTCGAGATGCCGTTGACGGTGTGCGGCGTGGTCGCCTTGTCGCGCCGATCGAGGTTCGTGAACACTTCGGCGGCAGTGACGTTTGGTTGTCCGGGCGAGAAGACGATCGTGAACGGAACGGAGTCGCCTTTCGTCTCGTCAACGAAGACGTGCGTCGTGGTGTAGTTCGCGCTCACGCCGTTTACGGTCAGGCTCGGATCGCCGATCGTCCCGTTGGTGAAGGTGAACGTGGTGTCGTTCGTGCCGGCGTTGTGCTCGGCGAATTTTTCTTCGTTGTTCGCAGGATTCCAGAAGCTGATCCGATACCGAATCGTGCCCCCGTAGGGCGCAGCCGCGAGCAGGCCTTGAGCGCTCGCCTTCCACCACATCGCGATGCCCGCCGGGCTGGGCGAACCCTGCGTCTGCGTCTCCGGATGGTCGTAGGTGAACGGCACCGAGACGGTGTTGCCGCTCGGAATGCCTAACGAGCCAGTCGGCGCGGATCCATCGAGCGTGTAGTAGAGCGCGCCGTTCGTGACCCAGCGCGTCGCGTTGTTCGTGGGGTCGCCGACGTAGCCGACCTTGGCCCAAAACTGCACGTCGCTGCCGCTGGTCACGCGGTTGTTCGCGTGGAAAATCCAGGCCGCGCGATTGCGGATGGTGAAGGCGTTCCCCGCGGCGACCGACTGCTGGTTGGTGGTCTGACTGTTGAGATCGCCGAAGCCGGAGCCGGCGTAGATGTAGGTGTTTTCCGCGCCCTGATCGAAGAGGAGCTGGAAGTAATATTGGATGACTTCGTTCGCCGCGAACGAGCTGCTGCTGAAGCTCGCTTTCCAATACTGGAAGTCGCCTTCGTTTGCATGGAAGCCTAACGAGACAGACTGCCACACTCCTTGCGACGCGCCCTTGTAGAAGAGCGTGCCGCCGGTCTGGTTCGCGGTGCCGAACGGGTTGTTAAACTTCTTCATCACGGTGTAAACCGTGATCGTCGTCGGATTCGCCGGGTTGTTGCTGATTTCGACATACGGCTCGCGGAACTGATGCCGCGGGTTCGCCGTTCCATTCGCAGCCGGCACATCTGCATTGAAGGGCCGATGGGCCGCGTCAGCTAAGGTCGCGAAGGCCTGCGGGGTGGCGGCGAAGACGGAGATCGCAAGGGCGAGCACAAGCAATCGCGTCATCCCGAGCGGAGCGCAGCGAAGTCGAGCGACCCCGCGGTTGAATCGCGCGTGCGGCCGCGGGGTCCCTCGACTCCGCTGCGCTGCGCTCGGGATGACGGTGTTGGATGTGCGATTCATTCGTTAGGGAAGGCTGACGTCGAGTTTGTAGAAGCGGCGCTGCGAAGGAAGCGGCGGAGAGCCAGTGCCGCTGCCATCGTCGACGTATGTTTTCTCCGCGCCGATGCCCGCGATATCAGGTCCGGCTTGCTGCCATGGGCCGAGCGGCGCGTTGGAATAGTAGATTCGATAAGTGCGATCACGGATCGTCGGGAATTTCAGAGCGACGGAGGTAGTCGAGCCGCGGAGGACACGCAAGCCGAACGCCGCGCGATCGCCGGCAAGCGGATTGGAGCCGAGGACGTACTCCTGATAGTTCGTTAGGCCATCGCCGTCTGCGTCATCTCCCGGTCGTGAGAGATCATTCGCCTGGCCGGCGGCGTGGCCGAAGTAGAGCTGGGTCCACCAATCCGGAATGCCATCGCCATCGCTGTCGTAGGT
>JALZAD010000227.1 GCA_030948555.1 Verrucomicrobiota bacterium
CGCTCGCCGCCTGTTTGCAGTCGTTAGGCGAGATCGATTATCCCGCGTACGAAGTGGTGCTGGTGGACGACGGCTCGACCGACAACACGGCTGAAATCGCCGCGCGCTTTCCGCAGGTCCGCTACATTCGGCAGGAGAACCACGGCCTCAGCCACGCGCGCAATACCGGCGCGGCCGCGGCCGGCGGCGAGATTTTCGCCTACACCGACTCGGACTGCATGGCCGATCGCGATTGGCTTTACTACCTCGTGGGCACGTTGCTGAGCAGTAACTACGCGGGCGTCGGCGGGCCGAACATTTCACCGCCCGCGCAAAACTGGGTGCAGGCGTGCGTCGCCGCGGCGCCCGGCGGACCGAGCCACGTCCTCCTCACCGACACCGTCGCCGAGCACATCCCCGGCTGTAACATGGCGTGGTGGCGTTGGGCGTTCGAGACCGTCGGCGGCTTCGACATCGAGTATCACAAAGCCGGCGACGACGTTGATTTCTGCTGGCGAATCCAGCAGGCCGGTTACGAGATCGCATTCAGCCCCACAGCCGTTGTCTGGCATTATCGGCGCTTCACGCTCGGCGCATTCCGGCGACAACAGGAAGGCTACGGCGAGGCAGAATCGATGCTCCGCTTCAAGCACCTGATCTTCTTCGGCCCAACCGGCAGCGCGAAGTGGCGCGGACAGATCTACGGCACACCGCGCTTCAGCTGGTTCATCAACCGGCCGATCATCTACCACGGCGTCTTCGGCGATGGCTTCTTCCAGTCCATCTACCCAACGCCGCAATCCGAGATCGCGGCCTACCTGAGCAGCGTCGAATGGTTCGCCCTCAGCATATTTCTTTTCGGGCTCGGCATCTTCCTCCCCGAGGTCCGCATCGTTCCCTACCTGATGTTCGGCGGCACGCTGTGCGTCGCGCTCTCCTACATGTTGCGCGCGCGCATCGAGCCGAAGTTCGACACCATCGCGGCGCGGCTCCTCGTCATGTTCCTCGCCTTCGCGCAACCACTCGTTAGGGGCTGGTCGCGCTATTTCACCTGGCTGCAATTCAAGCGCACGCCGCGCGCCGTAATTGCATCGCATGAAGCGCTGCCCGCCGGCTCCGATCGCAGCGGCTCGCTAAGCCGACGGAACTACTGGAGCGATGAAGGCAAAGATCGCCATCAGCTTCTCGGCTCGATCTTTGCTTTGCTCGAAGAGGAAGGCTGGCGCTACTCCAGCGACACCGGTTGGAATGATTGGGACGTTCACATCTATGGCAATTTCTGGTGGAGCGTCGCGCTTCAGACGGTCACCGAATATCACGGCGGTCCGAAGTGCCTCACCCGCGTCGCGCTCCGGAATCGCTTCGTCGCCACGACCGTCATCATCAATCTCGTGATCCTCGCCCTGCTCACTTACCACGTGCTGAATGCGGGCTTCGCGGATCTCTGGACGCTGCTCTTCTACGGCGGCTTCCTCGTCTTTCTCTGGACGCGTGCACGCACCTTGAAAGCGCGCGTCGCAGACCTGGTCGATCTCGCCGCTTACCGGACCGACCTGCAGCGAATCGCGACGAGCGGCGTTGTTGCTCAACCGAACCTCGCGAAGCCAGCCGTCACCGTCGCTCCGACCGCCTGAGCGCTCCCACCGATGCGTGATTTCCGACTGCTCCGCTTTGCCTTTGCGCTCGCCTGCCAGCTCGTCCTCTTCGTCGCGTTGAATCGCTTCGACGATTGGACGCTGCAGGAAATGCCGCTGCGTTTCGTCTTCTGCGCCATGGCGTGCGGCATCGCCTTCATCTTCGCCGCGACGCGATTTCCGTCATGGCTCACCCTCCGAAATCAGGCGCTGATCTTCTGGGGCGTCGCGATCTTCCTCCGCGTCGCCGCGTTACCGCTCGCACCGGGCGACGACTTCTGGCGTTACCAATGGGAAGGCAAAATCCAGCAGGCCGGATTCAATCCTTACGTCACCTCGCCGGATGACGCCTCCCTTGCCGGTTTGCGCGCCGGCTTCCCCGATTTCTACCGAATCAATCATCGCGACTTCCGCGCGATCTACCCGCCCGGCACCGAGCTGCTCTTCGCCGGGCTGAGCCGCGTGTCGGCCAGTCCCCTCCTCTACAAACTGCTCTTCGCCGCGGCCGATCTCGCGACCGCCGGCGTGCTGCTACTACTCGTTAGGCGCGAAACCCGTTACGGCGTGGCGGCGTGGTATGCGTGGAATCCGCTCGTCGTTTACAGCTTCGCCGGCGCGACACATTTCGACAGCCTCATGATCCTGCCGATGCTCGCCGGCATCTGGTGTCTGGTGCAGCACGAAGCAGCCAATGACGCGCGCACGAAATGGACGTTCGCCTTCGCAGCCGCCGCGCTCTTCGGGATTGCAATTTCGATCAAGTTGATCCCGCTCTTGCTCCTCCCGCTCTGCGTCTTCGCTTTGCGCGGCCGCGCCGTTGCGCTCGTCATCAGCCTCGCAATCCCAGCCGGCCTCAGCCTTGTTTACGGCTATCCCCAGATCGACATCTGGGACTCGTTAGGCAACTTCGCCTACGTCACGCGCCTGAACGATCTCTTCTGGTGGATCATCGAGGAAACCGTCTGGCCGAACTACCGGCAGAAGAACTACCAGTACAACGTCGTCATCATCGGCGTCGTCCTCGCCATCTCGCTCGCCTTCTTCCGCAACTGGCGCCGCGGCATGCTTTGGGTCCTTGGCGCCGCGCTCATTCTCTCGCCCGTTCTGCATCCCTGGTACCTCACCTGGATCCTGCCGATCGCCGCCTGGCGCCGCGCCCAACCGTGGCAAATGCTCAGCGTCACGCTCTTCGCTTACTTCCTTTTCTGGAACGAGCGTCTCTTCGCGCTGCCCTGGCATGCCGAACTCTGGATGCGCGGCATGATTATCCTGCCACCGCTTGTCGCGACCATCGGCTATGTGGTGCGCGCGCGTCCCGCGATCGACGACTTACCGGCTACTTCAGCTGCGCCAACGCTGCATTGAAGTCCGCCGGCTGCGGCGCTTCGAACTGCATCCACTCGTTAGACCGCGGGTGCGTGAACCCAAGCCGCCACGCGTGCAGCATCTGCCGCGGAAATGCTTTCGCGAACTTCGGCGCGTAAAGTTTGTCGCCCATAATCGGGTGACCAAGAT
>JALZAD010000242.1 GCA_030948555.1 Verrucomicrobiota bacterium
GAGCAAAGTCGAGGGACCCCGGAACAGTATCCTCGATCAAGCCTCGGGGTCCCTCGACTTGGCTCGGGATGACGACGCTCACATTAGAGGCCGCTGCCCGACCGGTTTCTCGCGATTGACTGGTCGGCGGAGTTGATGAAGCCGTCCGCGTTGAAGTCGGAGCGGAAGTTTGTCGCGTCGGAGGTCTGACCGGAGCGCGAGCGGCAGATCGTTTGGTCGCTCGCGTTCACTGCGCCGTCTCCGTTTGCGTCGCCGACCAGCACGCCCATGGGGATCACGTAATCGGCTAAAGTTGCGCCGTCGTTCACGCCGGAAATAGTCAACGCGATGGTTTGTCCATTCGTCACGCCGGTGAGGTTTACCGTCACGGCATTGCCGGCCACGCCGGCATTTCGCACCGCGCCTGTTCCACTCGTTAGGCTGGCACCGTTCAGCGAAACGACAGGATTCGAGAAGGTGACGACGATCTGGTAATCGCCGGCTGTGCCGGTCGCTCGCGGTTCGACTCCGCGCGTTCCGCTGAGCGGTAGGAGCACGTCGAACGTTCCCGCCGCGCCATGCGTCATGCGCGAGACGGCGCTGACCGTCGCCGGTCCGGGAGTTGGCTCAGGAGCGATGTTGGTCGCGCCATTGTTCGGCCGGTCTAACGACTTCAGGTAAGCGATGAGCGCATCGAGATCGCTCGCGGTGAGATGCGACGTTTTTCCGTGCGTATCTTTGATTACCTCGATGTGATTCGCAGCGAGCGCCGGGTTGATTTGGCCGCTGCTCAAGAGGGGCGCGACGTTGTTCGTACCGAGCCGATCGATCTGCAACGTGCCGTCCGGCTGCGTCACAAAAGGACTGTCCAGGCTCACATGGATCGCGCCTTTTCCATCGCCCGCTAACGAGCCATCGCTGTCCGCCACCGTGATCGGGACTTGCGTCGGCAGAACGGGCGCGACTTCGCCCTTCAAGGCGAAGCCCGTCGCGCGGCTGTGATCCGTGCGCACGGTGCGGAAGTTGAAACCGCGCTCCCCGGGCGCGAGCAACGGCGAGTCCGGCGCGAGCAGAACCTCACGGAGGGTGTGCGCGAAACCGTGATGCAGATAGCGCGGCACTGCGTCCCACTCGGCGCGCAGGTGCTTCGTGTTGCGGCTGCTGAAGTTCTGCGGCGTGCCGACATCCTGCGGCGGCCCGAACTCAGTGAAGAAGTAGTCGTTCTGCGGCCGGTAGAACGGACCCTTGCCATCCACGGTGTCTTCGCTGATCACGCCCGGTTCATGGATGTTGTAATCCTGAAACGTGTCGTCGACCACGCCGTTGCTCAGCTGATTTCCGTTGTGGTGGCAATCTGCGCAACCCGCGCCGCCTTGCGCGACTTTCCCGGTGAAGATCTGGCGCCCGCGTTCGATCTGCGTCTGCTGCGCAGCGGTCGGTGCCTGGCCAAGCGGATTCGGGAAGAGCCGCGTCTCGTTTTGCGACCAGAGAATCTGGAGATAGGCGAGCTCGTAGTAGCCGACCTTCTTCGCCTTGCCGTTGAGCTCAGGCCGCCCGATCGCGTTCGAGTTCTCTTCCGTTTTGCGCAGCACATAATCTTCACGCGCATGGAATCGCTCGACCGGATCCGCTTGCGGGAAGAGCGGCGTGGGCGCGCGTTCGCCTAACAAGACCTCGCCGTTGCAAGCGGAAGCGTAGGCCATGAAATCGTTGTTCAAGCCTTCATACCACTCGGGCCAGTTGTCGGAGATGTCTTTGTTCTGCGGGCAAACTTTGACGCCGCCGACTGCGTTCGCCGCGACGTTCCATTGGCAACCATCCTGGCGCGCATCCCAATGGCAGAAGCCGCAAGACTTCTGCGGATCGAAACCCCCCGTCGTCATGCCAGCGACCGGACCGTCATCCGCATAAGCGGAGGTGAAGAACCAGCGCAGCCCAACTTCCTCATCGGTCGCGAACAAGCCCGCGCCATTTCCACCCTTCACGGGATCGGGCGTGCTCGGTGTTACGCCGACGGGCAGGTAACCCTGCCGCGTCAGGTTGCCATTCGTATCGACGGCGAGAAACGAGACGTCTTCCGTCTGCATGTTCGCGACGAAAACGGTCTTTCCGTCAGGCGAAACTTCGAGCCCTTCCGGCGTGATGCCGCCGGTGAATTCGAATCCCGCCGGCGCGAGGATTTGCGAGACGTCGGCCACGCTGTTGTTGATCCGGAAGACCTCGACCTTGTCCGAGTGCAGCATGCTCACGAAGAGGAAGCCGTTCCGGATTGTCATCTGCTCCGGGCCGCTGCCGCGGATCAATTTTTGCGCGTCGGTGTGATCATGCAGGTCGACGATCTGCCCTGGTGTGACGAGCTGTGAGTAGTCGCGCCCTTTGTCGACGTAGCGATAGACGAAGAGGTTCGTCGTCGTGTCGAAGATGTTAAATTCCGAGCCGATGTCATCGAACGTCGTGGCCTTCGTCGCGTCGCTCATCACTGGCGTGTAGCCGAGCGGCTGGCCGTTGTTCTTCAGGGCAACGCCGTTCGCGTCGAGCGTCGGCAAACCGTGCCCGGTCTCCTTGCCGTTGAGTTTCGTGTTTGTCTCCTGGCCGGAAACGATGCCCCACTTGCCGCTGATTTTTACGTCGGTGGAAAGGCCGCCGACGCCGAGGTTTTTCACCAGCGTGTTCGCGTCATTCGCGACGTTGATGGCGGCGATGGTGTGGCCAAGCGTGTTGGCGACGTAGAGCGTTTTGCCGTCCGCGCTGAGGTCCATGTCGCGCGGATTGCTCCGCTCCAGCTCGGTCGTGCCGGTCACGATCTCGGCGACCTGGGTGAACTTCGGACCCGCGTCGACGCGGAAGGCGCGCACTTCATCTTTATAGCGGTCGGTGATGTAAAGCCGTGTGCCGCTCGCGTTGAAGAGCGCCTTCTCTGCGTAGGGGCCAGTCGCGAATTCGCCGAGCACCGTGTCGCTGCCGGTGTCGATCACGGAGGCGAAGTTGCCATACTGATTCAGCACAACCGCGTAAGGCCGCGCTGAGATTGCGGTGTTTACCGGCGAAACTTTCACACCGATCGGCCGCAGCCCCGCGGAGACGCCAGTCGGCCGAAGGTCGATCCATTTCGTGACACGACGCGCGGCCGTATCGACTACTGCGACACGCCAATCCGGATAGCCTTCCTTGCCGGGCAAGGTGACGTAGAGCTTGCTCCCGTCCGGCGTCAGCGCGAGCGCGCGCGGCTGACTGCGGAACGGCTGGTCGCGGTGGGGCCAGAGTTCGTTGCCGCTTTTCACGGCGGCATTGTTCGGATCGATCCGCGTGCCGGTATCAGGCCGCCCGTCGATGTAAGCGGCGCCGAACATCACCTTCGTAAACCGCTGCAATCCGCCGCGCTCGCCCGCAGATTCCGAGCCGATGATCTTCTTCACCGGATCGCTGTTCGGGCCAGTGATGATGTTGCCTTGCGAGTCGGTCTTCACGCCGGTCGTAAACATGCGCAAGGCGAGCGGCGCCTCCGCGGTTGTCTGCAAAATCTGATACGTGAAGGCCGGCCCAAGCTGCGGTCGCTGCTGCGCTTTGGTGAGCAGACCGCGCGCGGTCGGTGAGACGAACAATGAAAGCGCCACCGTCCCGGCGGCCCCCAGCGCGATACATGCAGACCTGTGAACCTTCATGACGGCAAACTGCGCTCCCGCTTTGTGGGTGGCGAGCCGGCAAGGGTAACGAGATTGTTACCTGATTTCATAAGCGGCGGCGAAGACCGTCGCGCGATTTGTTCGTGCCGAATCCTGAACGCGGCCGAAGTTGATCAAGCCAATGGACCCGACTCAAATCAAACTGCGCTGGCTGCACGGCACACTCGCCGACGTGACCGTGACGCGCGTACACCATTGGCAACTCGCGCCGCATCGCTGGCAGCCGCCGATCAACGCCTTCCGTTGCGAAAAGGGCGTGCGCATCTGCGTCGATCTCGCGGGCGTCGACAAGTCCGAGATCGATCTCACGGTGGAGCCGCGGCGCGTCGTGATGCGCGGGACGCGCAACCCACCCGAGCCGACGAGCGAGCGCGCGTTGCAGATGCTCGCGCTCGAAATCGATTACGGGCCCTTCGAACGTGAGGTGCATTTGCCGGTCGAAGTCGACGTCGAGCAGGCGCACGCGGAACAGGAGAACGGCTTGCTTTGGATCACGCTGCCGGAGAAATCATGAGCGTCGAGCAGCTGCTGGTTTTGCAATCGGAAGGTGGCGCCGCGCGAGGGCGGCCCGGCGGCACGAGCGCGGAAGACGCGAGCTCCGCAACGCCAAAAATTCCGGAGGAATTGTCCATCCTGCCGGTGCGCGGATTCGTCATGTTTCCCGGCGCCGTCTTTCCGCTCACGGTCAGCCGCGCGAGCTCGATCAAGTTGCTCGATGAGACGCTCCCGATGACGAAGGTGATCGGCCTGATTACGCAACGCGACGAGCAGAATGAATCGCCGGACGCGCAGGATCTCTATCACGTTGGGACGGCGGCGATCGTTCTCAAACTTCTGCGACAAGCAGAGGACCGCGTGGTCATGGTGCTGCAGGGACTTCGCCGTTTCTCGCTGCGCAAAATCATCGCGACCGAGCCGTATCTTCGCGCAGAGATCGATCTGCCTAACGACTTGTTGCCCGCGAGCGAACCCGAATGGCTCGCCGAATTCCAGAACCTGCGCGACACCGCGATTCGTCTGCTGGAGTTAACGCCGGACATGCCGGAGCAAGCAGCCGGCTTGCTGCGCAGCATCGACGAACCGGGCCAGCTCACCGATTTCGTCGCGCCCAATCTCGACATCACGGTCGCGCAGAAGCAGGCGATCCTGGAAGAGCTCGATGTGCGCAAACGCGTGCGCGCGGTGCAGACGAGCGTCTCCGCGCAGCTTGAGATCGCGCAGATCCAGCAGCGATTGCAGCAGGATGTGCAATCGCAATTCACCGATGCCCAACGCAAGGCTTACCTGCGCGGTCAGCTCAAGGCGATTCAGCGTGAGCTTGGCGAAGGCGACACCGGCGCCGATGAGCAGGTCGCGGCCTTGCGCACGCGACTCGAAGAAGCGAAGCCGCCGGCCGAAGTTTTGGCGGCCGCGGAACGCGAGCTGAAGCGGCTCGACATCATTCCCGCGGCCAGCCCGGAGTATTCCGTCATCGTCAGCTACGTCGAGACGATCGCCGAATTGCCTTGGGCGAAGATGAGCGAGGACAACCTCGATCTCGATAAGGCGCAGGAGATTCTCGATCGCGATCACTACGATCTCGAGAAGGTGAAGCGGCGGCTGATCGAATATCTCGCGGTGCGCAAACTGAACCCGACCGGCCAGGGTCCAATCCTGTGCCTGTTAGGCCCGCCGGGTGTCGGCAAAACGAGCCTCGGTCAATCGATCGCGGATGCGCTCGGGCGAAGGTTTGTCCGCATGAGTCTCGGCGGGATTCGCGATGAAGCGGAGATCCGCGGACATCGTCGCACTTACATCGGCTCGATGCCGGGCCGGATCATCCAGGAGCTGCGTCGCGCGGGCACGCGCAATCCCGTCATGATGCTGGACGAGATCGACAAGATCGGCGCGGATTTCCGCGGCGATCCGGCGAGCGCGCTGCTCGAAGTGCTCGATCCGCGGCAGAACTTTTCCTTCGTTGATCGCTACCTCGATGTGCCGTTCGACTTGTCGCAGATCCTTTTCATCGCGACCGCAAATTACATCGAAGGCATTCCCGGTCCGCTGCTCGATCGCATGGAGATGATCTCGCTGCCCGGCTACACCGAGCGTGAGAAGCTGGAGATCGCGAAAAAGTATCTCGTCCGACGACAGCTGCAGGAGAACGGCCTGAAGCCCGAGCAGATCGAGTGGAACGAAGACGCGCTCCGTCTCGTCGTGACTGATTACACCCACGAAGCCGGCGTGCGCGATCTCGAGCGGCAGGTCGGCGCCATCTCACGCAGCGTGGCGGCGAAGGTCGCGCGCGGCCAGGTGACGCATTACATCGTGACGCGCGATGTCGTGGCGCAGGTGCTTGGTCCGGCGCGGTTCATTCACGAGCAACGCCTAACGACCAGTGCGCCCGGCGTGGTGACCGGTCTCGCCTTTACGCCCACCGGCGGTGAAGTCCTGCACATCGAGGCGACGAAATATCCCGGTAAAGGCAACCTCACCCTGACCGGCCAGATCGGCGATGTGATGAAGGAATCTGTGCAGGCCGCGTTGAGTCTCGTGCGCAGCCGCGACGGCGCGATCGGCGCGAAGCCGGAGGATTTCGTCAACAGCGATATTCACGTGCACGTGCCCGCTGGCGCGGTGCCGAAAGACGGACCTTCCGCGGGCATCGCAATGTTCACCGCGCTCGCTTCCCTCTTCAGCAACCGGGCCGTGCGTTCAGACGTAGCGATGACCGGAGAAGTTACTTTGCGCGGACTGGTGCTTCCCATCGGCGGCCTGAAAGAGAAGAGCCTCGGGGCGATGCGCGCCGGGATTACAACGGTGATCATTCCGAAGTTGAATGAAAAAGATCTGGTCGACGTCCCTGCTGAGGTGAAAGAGAAGATCCGCTTCATTCCGGTGGAGAACGTTGATCAGGTGCTGGCCAACGCGCTCGAGCCGCGGTCCGGGAACCACTCGGCATGATGCGGGTCAACAAGATCAACGCGTCGAGCTCCGCGCTGAACGGCATCTTCAGCGTTCTGCTGACTGCCTTCGTCATCACGGTCCTCTACTTCGGCCGCGAGATCCTGGTGCCGCTGGCGCTCGCGGTCATGCTGACATTTCTGCTCTCGCCCCTCGTCAGCAGGATCGAGCGTTTCATCGGCCGGATCGCGGCCGTTCTGATTGTGGTCGCGATGCTTTTCGGCCTGATCGGCGGAGCCGGTTATCTGCTCACGCATCAGATGATCGATCTCGCGGCCAAGCTGCCGAATTACCAGGCAAACATCGAGACGAAGTTGCGCTCCGTGCGTTTGCCGAGCGGCGGCGTTCTTGGTCGCCTAACGAACAGTGTCGATGAACTGCAGAAGCAGTTGCCGACAGCGGCTGAACCAACGGCCGGAACGACGGACACAACCCCCGCGGACCGTTCGCGCATCGCCCGAGCTACGCCTACGCCGATGCCGGTTCGCGTGGTCGAGTCGCAGAGCAAATTTCCTGGCATTCTGCAATCCGTCGCGGCCGGTGTGCTCGGTCCGCTCGGCACCGCTGGACTGGTTCTGCTCCTTGTCATCTTCATGCTGTTTAAGCGCGAAGATTTGCGCGGGCGCTTGATCCGACTCGTCGGCCAGGGGCGAATCAGCGCCACGACTCGCGCCATCGATGACGCGGGCAAACGTGTCGCCCGCTATCTCGCGATGCAGTGTTTGGTCAACGTCGGCTTCGGCTTCTGCATCGCGACCGGGCTCTACTTCATCGGCTTGCCGAACGCCGTCTTGTGGGGCGCCTTCGCCGCCATCATGCGCTTCATCCCATACGTCGGCGCGTGGATCGCGGCGGCGGTGCCGTTGTGCCTTTCCTTCGCGGCTTCGACCAGCTGGCTCGCGCCAATTCTGGTGCTCGCGCTTTTCCTTGGGCTCGAGCTGACCAACGCGAACGTTCTGGAGCCGTGGCTTTACGGCGCGAGCACCGGCGTCTCTTCCATCGCGCTCATCGTCGCGGCGGTTTTCTGGACGTGGATCTGGGGACCGGTTGGGTTGTTGCTCTCAACGCCGCTTACGGTCTGCCTCGCAGTCATGGGCCGGCACGTGCCGAAGCTGCAATTTCTCAGCGTTCTCCTGAGCGAAGAGCAAGCGCTCGCGCCGCACGAAGAGATTTACTACCGCCTCCTTCGGCAAGGCTTGGCCGAAGGTAGCACGATGGCTGAGACCTACGTGCGCACCCATTCCCTCACCGCGCTCTACGACAACGTTCTCATTCCAACCGTGACGCTCGCCGAGACCGACGCGCAACGCGAAGAGCTCGACGACACGGAACGCGCGGCAATGCACCAGCACATCCACGACATCGTGGAAGATCTGGGAACCATGCCGAAGCCCGCGCCAGAAGTGCCGGCGGACAAGATCGCCAAGGCCGAAGCGCCAGTGCCGTTGAGCGCGCCGACTTGCAGCGTGTTGAGCATTCCAGCGCGCGCGTATCGCGATGAGCTCGGTGGATTGATGCTGACGCAGCTCTTGCAACAGCAAGGCTTCCACGCTGAAAACGCGCCCGCCGCGCTCGCCACCGCGCAGTTGATTGAGCTGGCGAGGAAGGGCGAATGGGAAGCGATCTGCGTTTCGGTGGTTGCGCCTTCCACGCAGATCCACGCGCGGTTTATCACCGCGAAACTCCGCGCCGCCCTGCCGAACGCGAAGCTGCTCGTCGGCGCCTGGGGAGCGAGTGAAGGGCTGCCCGAAATAACCGAGCGTCTCCGTGTCTCTGGGGCCGACGAAGTCGTCGTGTCGCTCGCGGAAGCGGTCGTGCAACTGGCGAAATTCTCCGTCCCGGGCGCGGACGAAATGATTCCGGCGCCGATCCCCGCCAATGAAGAAGCGCGCCTCGCTGAGCTGGCCGCCCTGCGGATTCTCGACACCCTGCCGGAGGACGCATTCAACCGCATCACGGAGAAAGCTTCGCGCGTTTTCGAAGCACCGATCGCTCTGGTCAGCTTCATCGATCGCGATCGTCAGTGGTTTAAAGCAGAAACCGGTTTGCCAACCGATCTCGCGGAGCAGGGCGAGACGTCGCGCGATGTTTCGGTCTGCGGCCATGTCGTTGCGACAGATCAGACAATGGTCATCGAAGACATCGCGCGGGATCGGCGTTTCGCGAAAAATCCCTTTCTGCGCGAGCGCGGGATCCGCTTCTACGCGGGTGCGCCGCTCCGTTGGAATGGGCACCCGCTCGGTTCCCTTTGCATCATGGATGTGAAGCCACGCCGCCTCGCGGAACGCGAACAACGTCTGCTCGAGGTGATGGCCGAAGACGTGGTCGAGGAGATCGGCCGACGAGTCGCTCGCGGCCCAGTCGCGGCGGCGGCCTGAACGCGACACGACTGTCGCGAAATCCAACAGCCGTGTCACAACTCGTGACGCGGATCGCTCGTTAGGCGGGAGTTTTCCTTCGGGAAGCTGCGGCGGCACGCGCGTTGCTAAACGGAACGCATGTTTACGATTTCCGCATTCGTCCTCGCGGCGGGCTCCGTCTTCGCGAGCGTCTTGGTCGCCTGCCGCGCTGACAGCGACACTGCCGGACGCGCCTAGCGTTACGACAACATCGACGCTGCGGCGTCGATGCTGTCTTTACGCTCGCACTCGTCCGCGTAAGTTGGCCGCCCATTCATGGCCGCCACGGAAGAGTCAGTCAGAGAAGCGCTCAAGTCGGTGAAGTATCCCGGCTTCAGCCGCGACATCGTTTCCTTCGGCCTGGTCAAGAGCGTCCAGGTCGCGGGCGACAATGTCACCGTGCAGCTCACGCTGCAGACAAATGACGCAGCCGTTCCGCGCGCGATCAAAGCCGAGGCAGAAAGCGTTCTGCAAAACCTGGCGGGCGTCTCGCGAGCCAGGGTCTTGATCGACATCCAGGCGCCGACTGCGGTGGCCGGCGCTGCGGCAGGGAACGTCGCGACGCGGATCGAAGGGATCAAGCACGTTATCGCGGTGGCGAGCGGCAAAGGCGGCGTCGGTAAGTCGACCGTCGCAGCGAATCTTGCCGTTGCGCTCGATCGCACGCACGCGCGCGTCGGGCTCTGCGATTGCGACATCTACGGGCCGAGTATTTCGCTGATGTTCGGCACGCGCGAGCGGCCAACCGCGACGGAAGAAAACAAGATCGTCCCGATCGAGCAATACAACCTGAAGCTCATGTCGATGGGCTTCCTGCTCGACGATACCTCGCCCGCGATCCTGCGCGGGCCGATGGTCACGCGCTACACGCAGCAGTTTCTGCGGCAGGTTGAATGGGGCGAGCTCGATTATCTGATCCTCGATCTCCCGCCCGGCACCGGCGACATCCAGCTCACCATCGTGCAGACGGTCGCACTCGCCGGCGCCATCATTGTGACCACGCCGCAAGAGGTGGCGTTGATCGACGCGCGGAAAGCCGCGGTCATGTTCGAGAAGGTCAACGTGCCGGTTCTCGGCGTGATCGAGAACATGAGTTACTTCATTTCGGGCGATGGAAAACGCCACGAGATCTTCGGTTCCGGCGGCGGCGAACGGGAAG
>JALZAD010000256.1 GCA_030948555.1 Verrucomicrobiota bacterium
GAGCGCTCCGAAATGGTGGGGCGAAAACAAGGAGTGGAGGCATAACCTGCTCGCGCTTCTCCGCGGAATCAATGTCGGCGGCAAGAGCATGCTGCGGATGAGCGATCTCAAGCTGTGCCTCGAGAAAGCCGGCTTCACTGATGTGCGGACTTATATCCAGAGCGGCAACGTCCTTTTCACGTCGCGGAAAACAGCCACGACCGGACTGGCCAGGAAAATGGGAGAGGCGATTGAGAAACATTTCGGAATGGAGATTCGCGTCGTCGTGTTCACGGGAACCGAATGGCAGAAGATCGTCGAGAGCGCTCCGAAATGGTGGGGCGAAAACAAGGAGTGGAGGCATAACCTGCTCGCGCTTCTCCCCGGAACACCGCCCGCCGAAGCATCACAGGCAATCGCCACCGGCACCCCAGAGATCGACCTGCTCGCGGAAGGTTCGCGCGTGATCTACCAGTCGATTTCCGCGGCATCGCTCAGCAGCGCTAAATTGCTGAAGCTGCCGATCTATCGACGCGTCACCGTCCGCAACTTCAACACGGCGAAGAAGCTCGCGGAGTTGCTGAACGGCGCGGAGTAGCGACGCGTTTTGCGGCGTGCTAAGCCGCCCATCAAGCGCTTCATCCCAAGCTGGGCACTCTCCCTGCTTTATGGCAATTATGGCGAAATTCCTGGATTCCGCAGCCGCGGCCTTCCATCTCGAAGAGCTTATCGTGAGCGCGCGGGAACGGCTTACCCTGGTGACGCCGCAGTTGAAATTTAGCGGACGCGCGAAGGATTTGCTCGCGGAGAAAGAGCGCCTCGACCTTCGCGTGGTTTACGCGCGCTGCGAACTGCATCCGCATGAAATCGACTGGCTCCGCGGCGTCCCGTCCATGCGCACGCACTTTTGCCGCAGCTTGACCGCGAAGGCTTACCTGAACGAGTCAGCCTGTATGATGACGAGCCTCGACCTCTACGATTTCGGGCAAGTCATGAACGAAGAGATCGGCGTGCTGATCACGCGCGCCGACGACCCCGAGCTCTATCGCGATGCGATGGAAGAAGTCGATCGCATCATCAACGGCAGCGACGAAGTGCTGATCCGCGTCGATAAAGTCGACTGTATCGCGCCGGCTGTTGCGCGGATGCATGAAAGCGCCAGCGCGGTCGCCGCGGGCAAGCTCAGCACCCATCGACTCGCCAAGAAGCTGGGTCTCAAAACGCACGAACTACTCGACGGTCTGCAACGGCTCGGCGCAATTGAAGTCGCAGCCGGACAGCGGCGACTCACGCCGCAAGGGATGAAACTCGGCGGCGAGTTCCGCTCCAGCGCACGCTTCGGCGAATACTTCGTCTGGCCGGAAAATTTCGAGTTGGCCGAGCTCGCGAGCTGCGACGCCGCGGGCGTTCGTTGAGCCTAACGAGCGGTAAAACGCGCGGTCATCTCGCTGCGCGCGAGGACGTGACCGGTTAACGCCTGATTCAGCGCCGCGCGTCGCGCACCCGGCTTCAGATCAAGCGGAGCATCAAGGGCGAAGAGGCGGAAGATGTAACGATGCGTGCCGGACGGAGGACACGGCCCGCCGTAGCCGAGATTGCCAAAGTCGTTTGTGCCCTGCGCCGCTCCGGCGGGGACGCTCTTTTCGCCGACGTGATTGATCGTCGGATCGATGTTCCAGACGATCCAGTGGGTGAACAATCCCGAGGGCGCATCAGGATCCTCGACGATCAGAGCGAGCGCTTTCGCCTCGAGTGGGATGCCATGAAAATACAGCGCCGGGTTCACGTTCGCGCCCTTGCAGGTGAACTGCTCGGGAATAATCGCGCCGTTGCCGAAAGCAGAGCTGGTGAGCGCGAGCTTCTCGTCCGCGGCGTGCATCGCAGCGCAAGCTGCGGCGCTCAGCGCGATGGCTAAGCCGAGACGAATCGAGCGCCGCATCATCAGTGCGCAAACTCGTTGCGGATGCGCCCATTCGCTAACTCAACAGCCGCAAAGACGATCTGCTGCGTCAACGTGTTCGCTCCGCAAATCGCCATCGCTTCCGTGAGGACATGATTCACTTCGGTGAGGCTTAGCTGTTTGCCGTTTTGAAGCCAGCCGCGCGTGCCGTCACCCGGGCGTTTGGTGAAGAGGAAGTCGTGCGCCGCCGATGGAAACAGCATGATCGGCGAGTCGTCGTCGATCACGCCGTGCAAACTCGGCGGCACGCTCGCGAAGTCGGTATGGAAGCCTTTCGGGATCTCGATCGCGCCCCAGGTTGTCGAAACGAACTGGAAGCCATCGAGAAACTCCCAGTAGCTGCGGTCCGTCACCCAGCCGTTCCGCATCGCTTCGTAGATGGTCAGAGCACGCACGCGGTACGGTTTCGGAAAATGCTTGATGAAATCCGCTTCCGAAACGCTCGGCTTGAAGAGCGCTCGGGTGACGGCTTCCGGCGCCGCCGCCGTCTGCGCGCGAGCGACTAAATCCCGCGGCGCGGAACCAGGAATTTCGCTACCGGGTGCTGGCATAAAGTCGCGATCGAGGTCCCTGCACGCGCGCTACTTCTTGCGCGTGTAGTCGATCTGCATCGTCTTCGCTTCTTGGCCGCCGCGATCTTCGAAATACTCGAGCGTCATGTGATTCGCGTCCGGCGTCTTCAGCACTTCGCGGACTTTTTGCACCATGCCGGGCATCATCTCGTACTCGCCGGTGTAGGTGAAAGTCTTGCTCGCCGCGTCGTAGGTGCCGGTCATCATCATGATGCCGGTGCCCATGCTATCGACCCATGTGCTGACGAATTTCTTCTTCGCATTGTCGTAGCCGTCGAGCGCGTGACCGGCGAAATCCATGTCTTTCATTTTGCCGTCCGGACCGGGCATCTGGATTTTTCCTTTCACGTCCATCACGCTGAAGCGGCCATCCATGATCGACTTCCGCGTCGCGGTGCCGGTCCACTCCTGCGGCTTGCTCGACGAGTCGCCATTCATCCACATCTTCACCACGTAAGTGAACTCGCCGTTCATGCTCGCGAGCAGCTTGTGGTTCTCGTTCAAATTAGACATCTCCATCATCGCTTTCATCATGTCTGCCTCAGTCGGCTGAGCGCCTGAAGCGGATGAACTCGCGGCCGTCGCCGTGCTCGCGGATGAACCCTTCGGCTCGTCTTGCGCCAGGCATTGGCTGGCTAGCATCGAGCCAATCACGACCGTCGCTAGTGTGAACAGCGCAGCACGCCCTCTGCGCCCGATCTTGAGAACTGAACCAATCGGAGTGGACATGCGGCCGATTGTTTCCGGCGCGACCCGCAGGTCAAGCGCGCGATTGCGCCCGCGTGTTTACGCCGCAGCAGCAGCGGCTTCGCGCGCGTTCTCGCGCCGCGCCCGTTCAACCGCATCTTCTGCGGAACGGGTATGGAACATCTCGAGATTATCGAGCTCGCTCTCGGTCACCGGCGTAAGCGCGAGGTCCATATATTCCAGTCGTTTCGGATCGCTCTTCACGCGGGTGTAAATTCTCCTGAGCTTGAAGTAGAGCGAGCCCCACTTGGCCAGCTTGGCGACCGATTCCGCGAAGTAGCTCGGGTAGAATTTCCAGGCCGGCTCGACCGGGAAAGTCGGCCGCCGATCGCGCCGCGACTTCAGCCGGAAGCCGCCGCTCTCGAGCGGATGAACGCCTTCGATTTTGATCGAGCCCATGAACCAGGTGATCAACAAAAGCGCGTTACTCGTCCGGCCCTCCTTCGCGATCATCCGACGGAGGATCGTCTCGACGTGGTCCATCGTGTAGTAGGTCTCCCACGCGGTGTGATAAGCGCGTTCCCATTCCGCGCGCGACATCTTCGCATGCGGCGCGCAGGCGTGGTTGAGGTCGTACTTGTTGATGTCCGGATCGATCGGCGTGCCGGCTCTGACGAGCGCCTGATGGTCCGCGGAACCAGGTAGCGGCGTCAGGAAAAAGAACTCGAGAATATCGACCGGCAGCTCGCGTTTGATGATCTCGATGTCGCTCCGGATCGAGTCGACGGTGTCGTTCGGGAAGCCGGTGATGTAACCGGCGTAGGTGAGGATGCGCGCCTCCTTCCAGGCGAGCAGCATTTTCCGATACTCGGTGATCTTATTCTGCTTCTTTTTGGCCGCGAGCAGGTTGTCCGGGTTGATGTTTTCGAGCCCGATGAAAACGCGACGCACGCCCGCGTTCTTGCACTTGCGGATGAAGTTCGGGATCTTGTGCGCCAGCGTGTCGACCTGAATGAGGAACGAGAGGTTCAGCTTCTCGGGACCGAGCCGCAGCTTGATCAAGCGGTCGAGGATGACTTCCCAATCCTGATTGCGCGCGAAGTTGTCGTCCGTGATGAAGAAGCCGTGCAATCCCTGCGCGACGTTTGCCCGGATGATGCGCTCGATGTCGTCCGGTGAACGGCGGCGGGATTTGCGGCCCTGCACGTTGATGATGGTGCAGAACGAACACTGGAAGGGGCAGCCGCGGCCGGCATCGAAGCTCGTGATCGCGCCCGCAGTGCGCGTCGCGCGGACGGCGGGAATGAGCGGGATCGGTTCGCCTTCGATCCCCGGCAGATCCGCCATGTAATTATAGAGCGGCTTCAGCTGACCGGCGTAGGCGTCGCGCAGTACATGCTCGAGACGGCCTTCCGCTTCACCGGCGAAAAGCGAGATGCCCATCGTTTTGGCTCGATTCAAATCGGCGTCGTTTCCGTCCAGCATGCTGATCGTGCCGGAAACGTGGAAGCCGCCGATTGCGACCTGAATGCCGCGATCGAGAAACTGTTGTGCAAGGTCGAGCGAACGCGGGAATTGATTCGATTGCACGCCGACCAGCATGACCATGCCGGCACCCGCGGCTTCGATCATGGGCGTGAGGCGGTCCGGGCGGATGCGCGTGTTCGTTTCATCGAAAGGATGGATCTCGATCTCAACGTCGTCACCGAGGACACGACGCTCGGCGCAATCGCGTGCCAGACCGTAGAGCGAAGCGAGTGAGTTCGACGGGATCGTGGAGCGGAACCATTGGATAACGTAGCCGTCGTCGTCGTAGTGCGACGGCTTGACGAGAACGAGCGCGAAACGGCGTGCGACACGGGTGGAATTGGTCGAGTTCAATGGCGCGTGCGGGACCTGCCACTCATACACCGCGCAGCACGATCCGCAATGCCGCGCGGCCTCGTTACACGAGGGCGGCGATGATGCGTTCGACAAGAATTCCCGGAAGAATTCCGAGCCCCACAACTGCGATCGCGAGCACGGCGATCGTCGCGCGCTGCAACCAATCCGCTCCCGGTTCGTCGGAGGTCGTGACGCGTGTATCGGCCGCGCCGAACACCGCCTTCAGCACGATGAGGTAGTAATAAAGCGAGACGAGGCTGCCGAAGAGCGCAAGTACGATGAGCCAGAGCAGGCCGTGATTTTCGCCGGCGCGGAAGGTCGCGGCGAAGAGGTAGAACTTGCCGAAGAATCCGGCGAGCGGCGGCAGACCTGCGAGGGAAAGCATGAAGACGCACATGCAGCCGGCGAGCAACGGCGATCGTGCGGAAAGGCCGCGGAAGTTCTTCAGGTCGTCGCCGCCCGTTGTTCGCCTAACGAATCCCGTGACCGCAAATGCACCGAGCAAAGTGAGCGCGTAAATCGTGGTGTAGAAGAGCGTCGCGGAGAAGCCGTCGCGGCCGCCCGCGACCAGACCCAGCAAGGTATAGCCGGCGTGCGCGACGGCGGAGTACGCGAGCAGTCGGCGCACATTGGTTTGCACGAGGGCGGTGAAGTTCCCGATCACGATCGACAACGCGGCCAGCGCGGCGATCAGCGGAGTCCAACCGGCGAGCATCGCGTGCCAGGCGGCGCTTCCGTGCAGCGGAGCAAAGCCGACGAGCAGGATTTTTCCGGCCACGAAAAACGACGCGACTTTCGAGCCGGACGCGATGAACGCGGCGCTGGAAATCGGAGCGCCCTGGTAAGTGTCCGGCGCCCAGAGATGGAACGGCGCGGCGGCGAGCTTGAACGCGAAACCGATCAAGCTCATGACGACTCCCGCGGCGAGCAGCGGCGCGACCGGCGCGCCATCAAACTTCTGCGCGATGCCGCTCAGCGTGGTGCTTCCGGCCATTCCGTAGATGAGGCTGAAGCCGAAGAGCGTGAACGCGCTCGCGGTGCTGCCGAAGAGGAAATACTTCATGCCTGCTTCGGCCGAGCGGATGTCCGTTTTGTCGAATGCGGTCAGGACGTAGAGCGAGAGGCCGGTGAGCTCGAGGCCGATGAAAATCATGAGCAGCTCTTCGCTGCCGACGAGCAGGAGCAGGCCAACCGTCGCAAGCAAGACGACAGCGATATGTTCGCTGCTGTTGCGCGTGAGAGCGCGGTCTGCGCGACTGATCAGGACGGTGAACATCGCGAGCACGAGGCAGATGATTTTGAAGAGCGATGTGAGTGGCGTGATGACGAGCACGCCGTTCGGCAGCGCGGCGTTCAGCGGGAGTCGAAGCACGGCGACGATCGCGAAGGCGAGGCCGCCCAATGCAACACCGGTCTGAAGTCCGCGCGCTCCCGGTTTCGCTACGCCCAGAGCGAGGACGATCAGGGCCGTAGCCGTGACGTGCGCCTCCGGGAAAACGAGCCTGAGGAACTCCAGGTAATTCATCGCTGAAGGAAGCGCATCGCCTCGATCGCTGGGGTGATGCGATCGAAGAGCAGCTTCGGGTAGAGCCCGACGGCGAGCGTGGTGAAAATTAGCAGGCTACTGCCGATCTTTTCTGGCCAGGTGATTGCGCCGAACGACGGCGCGCTCGCTGTCTTTGTGTCCGGTCCTTCGCCGAAGAAGCTCTTGATGAGCGCGCGCAAGGTGAACGCCGCGACTAGCACCATGCCGAGGCCGGTGATCCAAACCGCAAGCGGATAAGCGCGCCAGACGCCGATCAGGATGGTGATCTCCGCCGCGAAGCCGCTAAACCCCGGGATTCCCATCGACGCCGCGGACGCGATGACGAACGCCGTGGCTGCAAAAGGCAGGACGCGTCCGAGATGCATGGCGGAGAGTTCGTCCAGATCGCGCGTATGCGTGCGCGGGTAAATCATGCGCCCGGCGATGGCGAAGAGGAGCGCGCCAATCACACCATGCGAGAACATTTGCAGGACGGCGCCGCTCACGCCTAACGAGTTCAAAGTTGCCAGCCCGAGCAGGACGAAGCCCATGTGGCTGACGCTCGAATAGCCGATGACGAACTTGAGATCGCGCTGCCGCAACGCGACGGCTGCGGCGTAGACAATTCCGATCACCGCGATGACGGCGATCCAGTTGCGCCACATCGCGAGCCCTTCCGGAAAGATGTTCATCGCGACGCGTAACGCACCGTACGCGCCGAGCTTCATCACGATGCCGGCGAGCAGCATCGAGCCAGCAGTCGGCGCGGCGACGTGGCCCGTTGGAGCCCAGGTGTGCAACGGCCAGATGCCCGCGAGAATCGCAAAGCCAAGGAACAAAACCGGGAACGCCCAGGTCTGGAGTTCCGGTGCGAAAGCGAACCGCGAGAGCTCCTGCAGGTTGAACGATCCGGCGGTGACCGCGGCGGCAATCACACCAACGAAGACGAGGGTGCCGCCGAGGAACGAGTAAAGCGTGAGCTTCATCGCGCCGTACTCTCTGTTCGTCGATCCCCAGATGAGGATGAGGAAATACTTCGGGACGATGACGAGCTCGTAGAAGACGAAGAAGAGGAACAGATCGGCGCTGAGGAAAACGCCGTAGGAGCCGCCGACAACGAGCAGGAGCCAAAAGAAGAACTCGTTAGGCCGCTGCTCGACGTCCCAGGAGAAGAGGACCGCGCTGATCGCCGTGATCGCGGTCACGAGCGTGAGCGTGAGGCTGACGCCGTCGACCGCGAGATGGTATTCCATCCCGAGCGACGGAATCCACGGAAGCCGCACGATCGTCTGGAATGTTGCAGGAACTTCACCGGCGAACGCTGCGACGTTCAGGAGCAATCCAGCGGCCGTAGTGCCGAGCGCGATCCAGCGCGAAAACGGGCTCGGCATGAGGAGCGCGAGAACTGCGCCGATAAACGTGACGTAAATGGTCCACGCGATCATCGGCTTCGGCGGGTCCCGTAGCGCGGCGCGGTTTCGCGCACGTGGAAACCGATCTCGCGCTTCGCCTTTTCTGTCGGCGACATGAGCTGCCGAATCG
>JALZAD010000298.1 GCA_030948555.1 Verrucomicrobiota bacterium
GGTTACGGCAGCAGTCGCCACACGCTCGTGCTGACGTTCAACAATGACATTCTGAGCGCCGCAGCTGCAGTCACAACGACCAGCGGCAACGCGAGCGCGTTCGTTTCGGAAGGAAAGGTCTTCGTGACCTTAAGCAACGTCGCCAACGCGCAGACGGTCACCGTGCAACTCGGAGCTGTGACCGACTACTTCGCGCAAACGAGCTCTGGTGCGACGATCGCAGTCGGCTTTCTGATGGGCGACGTGAATGGCGACGGCGTCGTCAATTCAGCGGACGCAACGATCGTTCGCAACCGCTCGGGACAAAGCGTCGACGCAGCGAATTTCCGCTGCGATATCAATCTCGACTCGAGCATCAACTCGGCGGATGCGACAAGCGTGCGCAGCAAATCTGGGCAATCGCTTTCACGCGCTGACCTGCCGATACGTCGCGTTACCGCGCGGTAGTTGAATCCGAGCGGCGCACGCGCGGCATCAGACCGGTATGCTGCATGACCTCCGGTTTGCTTTGCGCCAACTGCTGAAGACGCGCGCATTCACCTTTGCCGCGGTGAGCGTGCTCGCATTCGGCATTGGCGCGAACACCGCGATCTTTGGCCTGCTCGATACGATGCTGTTCAAGCCGCTGGCTTACGCGAAGGCGGATGAGATCGTGCAGCTGTTTTCGCAGAACAAAAAGGACCCGCAGACGTTCCGCGGTTTTTCTTATCCGACCTACGTCGACATCCGCGAGCAGAACACCGTCTTCAGCGGGATCATGGCGCACAACGTGGCGATGGTCCGCATCGGCGAGAAGGGGAACACGCGCCGCACTTTCGCCGAGACGTGCTGATCGCGACGCTCGGTTTTTGCGTGGTCGGGACACTAGCGTTTGCGCTTGGGCCGGCGTTGAAGTTGTCGCGCGCGGCGCAATTAAAGCGGCCGCGGTCGACGCAGGTCTCGAAACCGCGCAGAATTTTCTTGTCGAAGTGGAGCGGTTGAGCGCGCTGCCTGGCGTCGAGCGCGCGTGCGTTTCGGCGACCGTTCCGTTCGGCATGGTCACGCTCGGCAAAGGCGAACTGGAACAGCGTCGGTGCGGATTATCTCAACACCGTGGGTCTGCAGCTTCGCCGCGGTCGTGCTTTCAACGCAGCGGAAGCGATGCACGAGAGCAAGGCGCGGGTCGCAATCATCGATGAAGTGCTGGCGCGGAAACTTTGGCCGGACGGTGATGCGCTTGGTCAGCAGATTCAGTTCGCGGCGAAGGACGCGCCGCGCGCGAAAGGAGACGGCGGTGTCGGTGTCGGCGTGCAAGGCGGCGCGGGAGGGGGAGATCGGCAGCAGCTCGAGGTGGTCGGCATTGTGCCTTAGACCCGCGCGGACTTGTTCGAGAAAGATCCGAAGGGCGCGCTCTACCTGCCGTTCGCCGGCGGGTTCCAAAGCAATGTCTTCTTCCATGTGCGCTTCGCGGCGAATGCGTCGCGCAACGCGGCGGCAACTGCCGATCTGATCCGCCGAACGATGCAGGATGTCGATGGGTCGCTTCCGATCCGGACGCTGAAGACATTTGCGCAGCATCTCGACGGGAACCTTCAGCTCTGGATCGTCCGCGCGGGCGCGACGTTGTTCAGCGTCTTCGGATTGGTCACCCTCGGGCTCGCAACTGTCGGTGTTTACGGCGTGAAGGCCTACTCGGTCGCGCGGCGCACGCGCAAGATTGGCATCCGCATGGCGCTCGGGGCGCAACGTACTGCAGTGCAATGGATGATCCTGCGCGAAGGCATGATCATGCTCGGCGGCGGCATTGTTCTCGGATTGCTCCTCGCGATTGCCACCGGACGTTTGCTTAGCGGCATGCTGTATCAGGTCGGAGCGCTTGATCCGCTCGCTTTCACGGTCGCGCCGACGGTGCTCGCAGGCGCGGCTTTGGTCGCGACGTGGCTGCCGGCGCGGCGCGCCACGCGCATCGATCCGATGGCCGCTTTGCGCAGCGAGTGACGTCACATCGCACTACGACAGCGGAGGAGATGCGCTATGTTCAGCGATGCTGATCGAGACTCACGCGCACCTTGATTACCCGGATTTCGTACCTGATTTCGACGACGTGCTGCGTCGTGCTAACGAAGCGGGCGTAACGCGCATCATCACGATTGGGACATCAATCGAGAGCAGCCGGCGCGCGGTCGAGATGGCTGAAAAACATGACAACATCTACGCGGTCATCGGCGTTCATCCGACGGTGGACGACGGCGAGATGGAAGATGTCATGACGCCGCTGCGTGAGCTGGCGAAGAGTCCGCGCGTGGTCGCAATCGGCGAGACGGGTTTAGATTATCACCGTCTCCCGAGCATGACGGTCGCGAAGGAAAAAGAGGTGCAGGTTTTTAGCGCGTTGCAGAGTGAGACGGAGCAGGAAGTCGAGGCCGAGATCCACGACGGCGCGTACAAGGCGCGGCAGGCGGCGCTCTTTGAACAGCAGCTCGATCTCGCGGTCGAACTGCGGCTGAACGTGGTCATTCATCAAAGGGATGCGTGGGACGATACGCTTGCGATCATGCGGCCCTACGGGCGGCAATTCAGTGGCGTGTTTCATTGCTTCGGCGGAACGCACGAGCAGGCGGAAGAGGTGATCGCGATGGGGCACCTGGTGTCGTTCACGGGCATCGTAACCTTTAAGAATGGCAAGGATGTGCGCGACGTGGCGGCGAAGCTCTCGTTAGGCGAATTCATGGTGGAAACGGATTGCCCTTACCTCGCGCCAGTGCCGTTTCGCGGGAAACGCGCGGAGCCGGCGCACACGCGATTGGTCGCGGAAGAGATCGCAAAGGCGCGCGGGATTGCGCTCGAAGAAGTTGCGCGTGCGACGACCGCAACGGCAGAGGATTTCTTCCGGTTTGCAAGGTGAAGTCATTCCTAGCGCAGCGCCGCGGAGTCGAGGAACCGCGTGGCATTCCGACGGTGCGGCCACGGCGTCCCTCGACTTCGCTCGGGATGAAGTGGTGGGTATCCGCGGGGGTGATTGCAATGTGTTTCGCCTCCTGCACGACGCCGGACACGCATCATCGCGTCGTGGTGAGCGTGCCGGAGCAGAAGCTCGTTGTTCTGGAGGACGGGAAGCCGGTTGGCACGTTCCCGGTCTCGACGTCGAAGTTCGCGATCAGCGATGCGCCGGGTAGCCGCGGTACGCCGCTCGGCGAGATGGCGATTGCGAAGAAGGTTGGCGGCGGTGCGCCTTTCGGTGCTGTGTTCAAGGATCGTCGTCGCACTGGCGAAGTGCTCGTGCCCGATGCGCCGGGTCGCGATCCGATTGTCAGCCGCATCCTTTGGTTGCGCGGACTCGAGCCGCAGAACGCGAATGCCTACGGGCGCTACATCTACATCCACGGGACGGCCGAAGAGCGGAACATCGGGCGCCCGGCGAGTTACGGATGTGTGCGGATGAAGTCGCGCGATGTCATCCGGCTCTACGACATCGTCGGCGAAGGCGCGCGAGTCAGTATCGTGAATGCGCCGCTCGTCGCGGCCGTCCCGGAGTTAGCGACACCAGTCGCTCAACTCGGCGGCAACGCGCCGTTCGCTGCGCCCGCTGGTCGTTAGGCCGTACTCTCGCGACGGTTTCGCACCGTCGACTCGTTGCTTCAATCGGACGCGTTCGGCGATGGCGGACCGCCGTTACACAAGCGTGCCGCTCGTTAGGGCATTTGCCCCAAGTGCTGCTGCGCGGAAGGCCGCGCGAGCAACTCGAGGTCGGCGTCGACCATGATCTGGACGAGCTCCTTGAACCGGACTTTCGGTTCCCACCCGAGCAGGCGCTTCGCCTTCGACGGATCGCCGATCAGCAGTTCGACTTCCGCCGGGCGCTCGTAGCGCTCGTCATACTTCACGTATTCTTTCCAATCGAGATCGGCGCGCGCGAACGCCTCTTCGCAGAACTCGCGCACGGTATGCGTCTCGTTCGTCGCGAGGACGAAATCATCGCCCTCATCGTGCTGCAGGATCCGCCACATGCCCTCGACGTACTCGGGCGCGTAGCCCCAGTCGCGCTTCGCTTCGATATTGCCGAGGAAGAGCTCTTTCTGCAGGCCGTACTTAATCGCCGCGACCGCACGCGTGATCTTGCGCGTGACGAACGTCTCGCCGCGTCGCGGGCTCTCGTGATTGAAGAGAATGCCGTTCGAAGCGCAGAGGCCGTAGCTCTCGCGGTAGTTCACCGTCGCCCAGTAGCTGAACAGCTTGGCAACGGCGTAAGGGCTGCGCGGCCAGAACGGCGTGGTCTCCGTCTGCGGCACCTCCTGCACTTTGCCAAACATCTCGCTCGATGACGCCTGGTAGAAGCGGGGCTTGATGCCGGTCTCGCGCATCGCTTCGAGGATGCGGATCGTGCCGACGCCGGTGACATCCGAGGTGTATTCGGGGATGTCGAAGCTGACCCGCACGTGGCTCTGCGCCGCGAGGTGGTAGATCTCGTCGGGCTTCAGCTCGTAGAGGAGCTTCACGAGATTTACGGAGTCGCTCAGATCTCCGTAGTGGAGGAAAAGCCGGACGCCGTTGAGGTGCGGATCGGCGTAAAGATGATCGATGCGCGAGGTGTTGAACGAGCTCGCGCGCCGGATGATGCCGTGGACTTCGTAGCCTTTCGCGAGCAGAAGGTCCGCGAGATAGCTGCCGTCCTGGCCGGTGATTCCTGTGATGAGCGCCTTTTTCACGTGGGCGCTTCGTCTAGCTGATCGCGTGCCGCGACGCAAGCACGGTGCGTTGGGCGGTAATTAACTCGGCGATCGCCTTACGGCCAAGACTCAGCATCTCAGCGAGCTCCTCCTGCGAGAAGGTGGCTTCTTCGCCGGAGCCCTGCAGCTCGACGAACTCGCCGGTTTCTGTCGCGACCATGTTGAAGTCCACGGTGACGGCTTTGTCTTCCTCGTAGTTGAGGTCAATCACTGGGCTGCCGTCGATCACGCCCGCACTGACGGCGGCGACGAGATTCCGGATCGGGAGAGCAGCCAGCTTTTTGTCTTCCACCAAACGATGACAGGCGATCGAGACAGCGAGGCTGGCGCCGGTGATCGCGGCCGTTCGCGTCCCGCCGTCGGCCTGGAGTACGTCGCAATCGACCCACATCGTGCGCAGGCCGAGCTTCTCGAGATCGACCACGGCGCGGAGTGAACGGGCGATCAGCCGCTGGATCTCGCTGCTGCGGCCGTCGAGTTTGCCTTTCGAAATGTCGCGCGGCTTTCGAGTCTGCGTCGAATACGGCAGCATCGAATACTCCGCCGTGAGCCAGCCGCCGGTCACGCCTTGCTCTTTCATCCAGCGGGGCACGCCTTCGTCGATCATCACCGCGCAGATCACGCGCGTATTGCCCATCGCGACCAGCACGGAACCGCTGGCATGCGGCGCAATGCCGATCTCGAAAGTGACGGGGCGAAGTTGGTCGGCCGCGCGGCCGTCGAGGCGCGTCATGCGCGCACAGTAGACATTCGTTAGCCGTTCACAACCGAGCCACCATTCCGATGCAGTATCTGGCCTGTCATGTACGACCGATATTCGGAAGCGATGAAGACGTAGCACGGGGCGACTTCATCCGGCTGGCCAAGGTGCTTCAGCGGGACGTCGCTGCCGAACGTTTCGACCTTTCCTTCATCGAAGGTCGAGAATCAGCGGTCTCCAGATCAGACCGGGCGCGACCCCGTTCACGCGACTTTTCTTCTCCGCGAGCGCCTGCGAGAGCGAGCGCGTGAAGGCCACGATCGCCTTTGGTCGAGGAATCATCGAGAAGTTCGCGGCTGTGTTTGTATGCGGTCACGGATGTGGTGTTCACGATCGCGCTGCCTTCGTTCAGATGCGCGAGCGCTGCTTTCGTGAGGAGGAACATCGAGAAAATGTTCGTGCGGAAAGTGCGCTCGAGTTGCTCCGCCGAGATGTCTTCGAGGCTCTCCTGCGGATGCTGCTCGGCGGCGTTGTTCGCGACGATGTCCAGTTTGCCCAGCTCGTCGATCTTCTGGTCAACCATGTCGCTGCAATGCTGCTCGTCACCGATGTCTCCCGGCATCGTGATGCACTTCCCTCCTTCCGCTTTGACCAGGCGACGCGTCCCTCCGCGTCTGTCTCTTCGTCGAGATAGCTGATGGCGATGTCGGCGCCTTCTCTCGCGAAGAGCACCGCGACGAGCGGCCGATGCCGCTATCCCCGCCGGTGATCAGTGCAACTTTGCCCTGCAACTTCCCGCTGCCACGATACTCGCGACCCCCGTCTTCGGCTTTGGCGTCATCTCGTGTTCGCGGCCGGGATGGGTGGTCTGCGTCTGGGCGGGCGTCGTCTTCTTCTTTGCTGGCATAGTTCTCTCCTGAATGACTCGCCAGCGGAACGGTTGCGGCGGCAACACGGCGAACTTGCTTTTGGCGCGGCAGGCAGCCGGTGGAAGATCAAACATTTCGCGCAACAAGCCGGCGATCCCCGCGCGCTACGATCGCGATCTCCGGAAGTCCTTTTTTCCCTCGTGTGAGTGGCGAATCGGCAGGTGCGCAGAAGTCGAA
>JALZAD010000354.1 GCA_030948555.1 Verrucomicrobiota bacterium
ACGCCATCCTCGACCAAAGCATTCACACTGCGAACATGAGCGAGCAGGAAGCGCTCGACCTGATGATGAAGGAAGGCTTCCAGCAGGAAGGCGAAGCGGTCGCGAAATGGAAACGCGCGCGGCTTTCATCGACGCAATTGTCTACCTACTTCGTCGGCGTAGCCGAGCATCTCGATATGCGCGAGGCCGCGAAGAAGAAGCTCGGCGCGAAGTTCGACCTGAAGAAATACAACGACCAGGTGATCAGCTACGGCAGCCCGCCGGTGAAGTACGTCAAAGAGCTGATGGGGCTCTAGCGCGACGAACGCGCGCGCTTCTCCTTGCGCGTCAGTCTAACGAGTTCATCCAGATTGAAGACCCGCCGCGCGCCGGTCTTCGCTTCGCGGAAAACGATCTCGTACCAACCCTGCATTCGTTCGACCTTGTAACGTTTGCCTTCGATGCGGATCGGCGTGCCGGCGATTACGCGATGAATGACCTCCTCGTACTGCGAACGGCTCCAGTGCCGCATACGTCGGCGGTTCCAATCGACCCCGTGACCCACGTCGTCGTAGGCGCTCGGCCGATCTGGGAAATCGAGCAACGAACGCGCGTCGCCGGCAAAGACCGCTTCGATGTGCTCCACCGTCGGCGCATCGCTTAGCCGCCGGATTTCGCTGCGAAACGGCCGCATCGTTTCCGCTGCGATCTCGCGCAGGCTCGCATGGCGCCCGTCGCGCAATTTCCAGATCGGCTGATTCGGATCGCAGGTGAATGGGTTGTGTTGCAGCGAGGAGGCGAGCACACGCCAGCCGCGCCGCGACGAGTGTTTGCGCAGCCGCAGCGGTGTCGGCTGTGGGATGCCATGCCGCTCAATCTGGTCGAGCGCGTAGTGCTCCCAGTGCAACACGCCTTCAACTGCGCCGGCCACGAAGCCGCACGTCGCAAGCATGAGCGCGGCGTCGGGCGTGAAGTCGGTCGTAATCTCGAGACGTGAGCCGCGCGGCCGCACGCCGACTGCGGTGCTCTGGCGATTCGTCGCGAGCAACGCAACCGGCGCCGGCAGAATGTGCGTGAGCAGGTGCGCGAGCTTCGAGGCATTACGCAGCCGCGATTTGCGCGCCGCGGGGAAGGAGAAGTTGTAATGCGCGCTGAAACCTTGCAGCCGCGCGGCGCAATGATTGCGCTTCGCCCAGGCGTCGAGTTCGCGGCGCAGATAACGAATCTGCTCCCAGAGCAAACGCGTTGCGCGATAGCAGCAGCCCGGCCCCAGCTCGATGATCGGCGTCGCGACTTCGATCACTCCGGTGTCGAAGTAGATCGCGCCGCCGGCGGGTAATTGATACGAGCGACCCGTCCGCGGAATCATCCGCTCGCGGACCAGATCGCGCGGTGTGCCGAAGACGTTCTCCGGCTTTCGCGGCACGTCATTGATGAAGAGCGTGAACTCCGCCTCCAGGCCGATCACCGGCCGCGGCGGCGGTGTGCGGGCATCGATGTGCGCACGGCGAGCGGAGCTGGAACGCGCGTCTTTCATTCGTTAGGCCATCCTATCGCTGCAATCACGTGGTGTGACCGTCACGTAACCCAGATCGATGTGGAGATGATCGTCGCCATGCGTGTGGGGCCGCACGTAGACCTGCATGCCCAGCGACTCCGCGATGCCAGCGTAGCGCGCGATCGTCTTTTCGTTGTCGAGGTAGTTGTCGCCCACGCGATAAATGTCCGCCGCCGTCCCCCAGCAATGCGTGCTCTTCGCCAGATTGCGTCGGTGCGCGGGCGAGCGATAGCCGCCGTTCGCGCTCACGAAAACCGGCGACTCCACGGCGCGGCGGAAGCCTTCCAAGAAACCGGCGAGCAACGTGATGGCGCACGGCACGTAATGCGGAAACTCGCGGAAGAGCACATCGGCTTCGCGGCAGTCGACCATCATCAACTCGGCCAGTTTGAAGTGCTCCGCCAGCTTGACCGCATGCGCGTCGGTCCAGCTCGCGACGGAATAAAAGAACCGCGGCAGGTGATGCACATTGCCGTCCTTATCCTGGACCGGCTGCGCTGGCTGGAGCAACACGCGCTGCTGCGCCGGGAGCTTGCCGCCATCGACAACCTGGAGCGGCACGCTGTTCATTTCGCCACCTTCTTTCCGGTGACCGCTGCGTAAACCGCTTCCGAGATCTTCTTCACCGTCTCGCGATGTCCGTTCTTCGCCGGATCAACTTCAGTCAGGATCGCGACGATGTAGGGCTCGCGTTCCGGCAAGTAGACGATCCCGACGTCATGACACGCGGTCGAGATCTCGCCGGTCTTGTGCGCCACGGTTGCATGCGCCGGCAGTCCCGCGGGAATCATCGAGGTGAATTTCTGCTCGAGCAGAATGTGGATCACGCGCTCGCGGTTTTTCTTCGAGAGGAAATCGCCACGCAACGCCGCGAACAGCTGCACCAGACCATCTGCCGTCGTCTCGTTGTTCAGACCAGCTTCGTGCGCTTTTTCATCCTGCACGCCACGCCGCAGATGGACGCCATTCACGCCTGCCTGACGCAAAATTTCGGTGGCGTATTGATGGCCGATGTAGTCCAACGAGAGATTCGTCGCGAGGTTGCTGCTCCAGATGATCATGCTCTCGGCCAGGTCCGCGATCTTCGCGGTGCGCCCGACCGATCGGTAGAGC
>JALZAD010000338.1 GCA_030948555.1 Verrucomicrobiota bacterium
ACATGCCGGCGTTGACGCACATGCAGACGAAGTAAACGACGTAGATGTTGAAGCGGAAGCGCTTGAACCAAAAGAGCTGCGGCGAAACGAAATTGCAGAAGAGCATTCCGACCCACCAGTACCACCAATAGGGACCGAGGATGCGATTGTAGAAGGCGTACTTCTCGTACTGGTTGCCGCTATACCACGCGACGAAGAATTCCATGGCGTAGGCGTAGGAAACGATCGAACCGGTGAGCAAAATGATCTTCGCCATTTTGTCCACGTGCTGCGGGGTGATGACGTCGTGCAGCTTGTAAATGGCGCGCGCCGGAATGAGCAGCGTCAGCACCATGGCGAAGCCGCCAAAGATCGCGCCGGCCACGAAGTAGGGCGGGAAGATGGTCGTGTGCCATGTCGGAATGACGGAGGTGGCGAAGTCGAATGACACGACGCTGTGCACTGACAGCACGAGCGGGGTCGAAAGGCCGGCCAATAGGAGATAGGCCATCTCGTAATGTCGCCAGTTGCGGTTCGAGCCGCGCCAGCCGACGGCGAAAATTCCGTAGAGGAGCTTCTTGATCTTCGAAGTCGAACGGTCGCGCAGCGTGCCCAAATCCGGGATCAACCCGGTGTACCAAAAGAGCACCGAGACAGAGAAGTAAGTCGAGACCGCAAAGACGTCCCAGAGCAGCGGCGAACGGAAGTTCGGCCAGATGCCGTAGTTGTTCGGCAGCGGCGCGAGGAACCACGCCATCCAGACGCGACCGACGTGCACGCCAGGGAAAATCGCGGCACAGATAACCGCAAACAACGTCATCGCTTCGGCTGCGCGATTGATGGAGGTGCGCCATTTCTGGCGGAGCAGGAACAAGATCGCCGAGATCAGAGTTCCAGCGTGACCGATACCGATCCAGAAAACGAAGTTGGTGATGTCCCACGCCCAACCGACCGGGTGATTCAATCCCCACACACCAACGCCGGTCGAAATCTGATACGCGAGGCAGAACAAACCGATGCCCGCGACCATCGCTGAGACCGCGAAGGAGACCCACCACCAGCGCGGCGCTGGACCTTCGATCACGCCCGAAATGCGCTCGGTAATCCAGTTAAAGTTCCGCTTGTTTAGAACGAGTGGAACGCGCGTGAGTGGGCGCTCCACCGAAGGCGAGGCCTCACCCCTGATCACGTCTGGAACTGTTGTCGCGCCGTCCATATCAGTCGTCATCGCGAGCGAAGGCGAGGGACCCCGTGGCAAACTCCCGGACTTGCCGCGGGGTCCTTCGACTCCGCTGCGCTTCGCTCAGGATGACTGGCGTTTTCATCGAAAATCTCATCACGGTTTCGCGTGCGGGTTGAGCACGCCCTTGTCGTGTTGTTCGAAATTATGATTCGCTTCGCCCGGACCGATATGCTCCTCCGCGACTTCGCTCGCGACCGCGATTCTGTCCGCATCCGGCATGCGCGGATTTGGATTGCGCAGACGCGCCAGATAACTCGTGCGGGCGATCACATTCAAGTATTCGAGCAGGCGATAGTTCCGGTCTTGCGCCTTCGCTTTCGCCACCCTCGACTCCGGATCGTTGATGTCGCCGAAGACGATCGCATCCATCGGGCAGGCCTGCGCACAAGCACTGGTGAACGAGTCCCGCGGGATGAGCACGTTGGGAGACGGACCGGCCTTCGCGTGCGCGGCAATTTTCGCTTCCTCGATGCGCTGCACGCAATAAGTGCACTTCTCCATCACGCCGCGCATACGCACGGTTACGTTCGGATTCTTCTGCAGCTTCGTAATGTCCGGCGCACCCTTCTTGGTCAGCGGGCCGAGGTATTCCTCATAGACGTTGATCGGACCGACGACCTTCTTCTTTCCGACCGGGCGCTGATTGTAATCGAAGAAATTGAAGCGCCGCACTTTGTAGGGGCAGTTGTTCGCGCAATACCGCGTGCCGATGCAGCGGTTGTAAACCATGACGTTGAGGCCGTCCTCGCTATGCACGGTCGCGTTGACTGGGCAGACCGTCTCGCACGGCGCATTTTCGCAGTGCTGGCAAGCCATCGGCTGATGCACCATCTCGGGGTCTGAAGGGATCTCGCCGCGGTCCTGATTGAATCCGCCAGGCGTCGCAAAATAGCGATCGATGCGCATCCAATGCATCGCGCGCCCGTGGCTGACCTGCAGTTTGCCCACGATCGGGATGTTGTTTTCCGCCTGGCAGGCGATCACGCAAGCGCTGCAGCCGGTGCAAACGTTGAGGTCGATCGCCATGCCCCACTGCTGCGGCGCGTTCAACGGCGGATGGCTGTAAAGAGTCGGCAAGCGCGGCGGCAACTCCTCGTCGCCGCCCATTTTTTTCACGAAGTGGTTGTCTTCGCGATAATGCTCGAGTGTCGCTTCGCGCACCAGCCCGCGGCCTTCGATGCTCCAATGCTCCTGCGTGACGGACAACGCGTAGTCCCCGCCGACGTTCTTGACCGCGACGGTCTTCACCACCCTGCCATCCGCCACGATGAAATGAGGATTGCTCGCAGTGCGGAGGAAGTAACCGTTAAAGCCGGTCATATCCCCGGCCGGCGGATGCGTCGCTCCGCGCTCACCGGAGTAAGGAAGCGGGCCTATTTCTTCGCCGATCACGCGACCGTAGCCGAGCGGAATGGTAATCGAATTGTCCGCATGTCCGGGCGCAATCATGGCCGGAATGCGCAGCTGCCTAACGACTGGTTGACCGCCGCTGGTGTCCGCCGCCGTGACCGTGATCTCGAGCATGTTGCCAGTGCTCACTTTGAGATGGCGCGCGTAAGTCGGGCTGATCAGCGCGGCGTTGTCCCAGGTGAGCTTCGTCACCGGATCGGGCATCTCCTGCATCCAGCCGTTGTTGATGTAACGGCCGTCGTCGACCGAGTAATCGCGCACCAGAACAATCTCTGGCGAATCGGGAGTCGGTATCGGAAGCGGCGCCCATTGGGTATGCGCGACGCCGCCCGCATTGTTCCCGTTGAAAGTCGGCGGCTTGTCACGCAACGCGATGTGCGTGGCGAAACCATCGCGCAGGAGCTGTGACCACGCGGTTGCGGGATCTCCCGGAGGCGCGCTCGCGCGGAAAGTTTCCTGCACCATCTCCGGCCCGTCGGAATGCCCGCGGCCCAGCACCAGGTTCAAAAATTGGATGTCCGAAAGGCCGCCGAAGAGTGGCTGGATCATCGGCTGAATCGCGAGATAACTGCCTTCCGAAGTCAGCGCGTCGCCCCAGCTTTCGAGGTAATGCGCAGCCGGCACATGCCACTTCGCGAGCGCTGAAGTTGCGTCCTCGAAGTAACCAACGCGCACCACATCAGGCACCTTCTTCTGGAGGTCGGCCCAATCAAGCAACTGCTTCGTCTGCGCGTCCTCCGCGAGACCGCGCGGCGCGTTATAAACTGGATCGCCGCCGAGAATGAAGAGCTGTTTGATGCGGCCGGCGTTCATGTCCCCCGCGAGCTGCAGAATGCTGTAAGGCCGCGGGTCCTGCGCGAAGTCGCGCACGATCATGGTCGTGCCGAGGTTCTTCAGCGCCGCGTTGATCCCGTAGACCATCAACTGCACCACGACCGGCTGTTGCTTTCCGGCAATGACGAGGCTCGCGCCCGACTTCGAGACGAGATCGTTCGCGCACTCGGTCAACCATGCCTCGTCAAACTGCACCCCGCCCGGCGGAGGCGTGAGCGTCGCGATGACCGAACCCAGCCCGGCATCCTGCGTCGCACCCGCGATCTTTCCGGCCAGTGCGTGCGTGAAAGCCGCAATCTGGCTCGCCGGTAAACGCAGCCGGTGATCAGCCATCGCACCGGTCAGCGTGTAGCGATTCTCGACTACGTAGAGTCGATTCATCGTGTCCTTCGCCGTGCCGACGCGCCGCCGTGCGCCGAAAGCACGCGCGGATGCCACATCGCCTTCGCCGCAATCAAGGAAGTCGCTGTCGAGCGCGAGGATCACATCGGCCCGTTCGAGGCGCGGAATGAGCCGCGAGTTCTCGCCGAAGCTCATCATCGTGCTGTAGTTCTGCGCTTCGCTCAGGAG
>JALZAD010000364.1 GCA_030948555.1 Verrucomicrobiota bacterium
CGAAATCCGCGCCGCGGCGAAGCGCGCTTCGACTCTGGTGGGCCAGTTGCTCGCCTTCAGTCGCAAGCATCCGCTCGAGCCCAGCGTGCTCGAGGTGAATACGTTGGTGACGAATCTCGAGCGTTCCTTGCTCCGACTGGTGGGCGAGAACATCACGATCCAGTGCGATCTTCAGCGCGAGAAAGATGGCGCTCATATCCGGGCCGATCGCGAGCAGATCACGCAAATCATTTTGAACCTGGTCGTGAACGCGCGCGACGCCATGCCGGACGGCGGGCAGATTTGCCTAACGACTGCTACGATCCACTTCAACGGGGACGCGCCCGAGCCGCTCACGTCCGATGATTACGTCGCGATCAGTGTCCGCGACAGCGGCCTCGGCATGACCGCGGAAGTGAAGGCGCGACTCTTCGAGCCATTCTTCACCACGAAATCGGGCGCTCAAGGCAGCGGTCTCGGCCTCGCGACCAGCTACGGAATCGTGCGCCAAAGCGGCGGCGACATCCGCGTCGAAAGCGAAGTCGGTGCCGGAACCACGGTGACGATTTACGTCCCGCGCGTCTCCCCGCCGGCGCCCGTCGCGAAGCGGACGAACGGGAAGAATTTACCCGGCGGAAAAGAAACGCTGCTTGTAGTCGAAGACGACATCGCCGTGCGTCATCTCGCCGTGCGGGTGCTACGCGGACTCGGCTACGATGTGATCGAAGCGGCGAACGGTGATGACGCGCAGCGGCTGATCGAAGCGGACAGCGACCGCGCAATTGATCTCCTGCTCAGCGACATCGTCATGCCGCACATGAGTGGACATCACTTTGCTGATTGGCTGCGGCAACGGCGGCCAAAGACAAAGGTGATCTTTATCTCGGGCTACCTCGATCATTCGATCAACGGGGAGACGCAGAGCGACGGAATGTTTTTCCTGCCCAAGCCGTTCGACCCAACGCAGCTCGCGACCAAAGTGCGCGAGGCGCTCGACGCGAAGAGTCCGCGCCCGCCGCATAGTTGATGCAGAGCGGTTGATGGCTAATGGAAGGAGCATGGCCGGCGCTCCTTCTGCAGCTCGCGACGTTCAGCCTTCGGCGAAACCGGTTTCGATCGGAGATATCCAGGCGGCGCGCGGGCGAATTCGCGGCGCGGTTTACTACTCGCCGTGCCCGGAATCCATCCCGCTGAGCGAGCTCACGGGCATGCACATTTACTGCAAGCTCGACAACCTCCAGCGCACCGGAAGTTTCAAAGAACGCGGCGCCCGCAACGCGCTCGCGCAACTCCCGCCCGATCAACAAAAGCGCGGCGTCATCGCGGCCTCGGCCGGTAATCATGCGCAAGCCCTCGCCTACCAGGGCAAGTTGCTCGGCATCCCCGCGACCGTCGTGATGCCGAAGTTCGCGCCGCTCATCAAGGTGAGTAATTGCCAAAAACTTGGCGCGACGGTCGTGAGTTACGGGAATGACTTCGATGAAGCACGCGCGAAAGCCGACGAAATCGCAGCCGAGCGCGGGCTCGCTTACATCAACGGCTTCGACGATCCGCCGATCATTGCCGGGCAGGGAACGATGGGGCTCGAGATCGTCGATCAGGTGCCGGACCTCGACGCGGTGATTGTGCCGGCCGGCGGCGGCGGTTTGCTCGCTGGCGTTGCGCTCGCGGTGAAAACTCTGCGCCCGAACGTGAAGGTGATCGCGGTCGAAGCGGAGAACGTCGCGAGCTTTTCCGCCGCCATGCAAGCCGGGAAACCAGTGCGCCTCGCGACGAAACCAACGCTCGCCGACGGCCTCGCAATTCCGCAGGTCGGCGCAAATGCCTTCGAAGTTGCGCGCGACCTTGTCGATCGCTGTTTGCTCGTCAACGAAGAGCAGATCGCGGTTTCGATTTTGCGCATCGTCGAGCTCGAAAAAGGCGTGGTCGAAGGCTCCGCCGCGACTCCCCTTGCCGCCTGTCTCTCCGGCCAGCTGCCCGAACTCGCGGGCAAAAAAGTTGTCCTCCTGCTTTGCGGCGGAAACATCGACCCCAACGTCCTCAGCCGCGTCGTCGAGCGCGGCCTCGTCGCCGATGGTCGTCTCTGCCGTTTCACCGCCATGATCAGCGACCGCCCCGGCGGCCTCGCCGATCTTGCGACGCAAATCGCCGCCGCCGGCGCGAGCATCAAACAGATCGTGCACGATCGCGCTTTTGCCGGCTCGGATGTTTCCGCCGTGCATGTCATGTGCACGGTCGAGACGCGCGATCACGACCATCTCCGCGACCTGTTGCAGCGCCTGACCGACGGCGGCGTGAAGACGTCGCAGGCGAAATAGCAACTACTCGTTAGGCCGGACGGACGCGACGATCGCTTCGAAACGCGCATCGGCGCGCAAATCGTCCCAGCGCGGATTGAGCTGCAACTCGCCGTAACTCGGCCCGCCCGGAAGCGGCGCAATCTTCGCCAGCTCGTCGACCGCAAGGTTGCGTTCGCCCAGCCACGCATAGACCTGCGCAAGTGACGTAGCGAGCGGCGGCCCGGCGAACGAATCGCGCTCGAGCGGGCGTGAGGCTAGCGCTGCGCGCGCATGTCCGAGACTCTTTCTTTCTCGCCAAGGCCGGCTTCGATTCGCGCGACTAAACTCAGCTGCATTGAATCGGTCGGTTCTTCACCCCAGGCGACGCGCGTCCATTCGCGCGCGGCAGTGAAAGCGGCGCGCGCTTCGTCGTCGTGATGCTGCGCGCGAGAGCATCGCTTCGAACCAGACCGGCGGACAGAAGGGTCCCCGCGTGTGATCCGGAATGTTGGCCGTGCCGGTGATCGCAGTTTTCGCTTCGGCGAAATCGCGCAGGTAGATCGCGGTGAGGCAGTGGTAGTAGGCCTCAAATCCACCCGTGCCGAGCACGCCCTTCAGCGCAACGATGCGCCCGGAATGCTCCTGTCGCGCGCGGTGGACGACGCCCATCCCGCCCGGGCCCAGCTCATCTGAAATCGTGTAATGGCCGAGCTGCCACTCGTCGTCGGGCACATCGACGCCGGCAAGCTCGCGCGCGAGTTCCTCCTCGCTTAGCTAAAAAGCTACCTGTTCACCGTCACGGGCCTCTCTGGAAATCTGAGCCACAGCGCGAGCGCGAGCTTCGTTAAAACCGGGTAACGCGAGCCCTCGCGCCTTGAATGCGCATCCGGGTTCCGTAGCTTCCGTGATGGACACGGTGGACACGGCAACTCTCGCAAAACCGGCTTCAACTCGGACGCAAACGGAGCCGTTACTCGAGCGTTTTGATGCCTTCGCGCGGCGCCACATTGGACTGAATGGCGAGCAGATCGACGAGATGCTGAAAACGGTCGGCGCGGAGAGTCTCGATGCACTGATCGATCTGACGGTTCCGAAGAGCATCCGGTTAAGTCAGCCGCTGAATTTGCCGCCGGCCAAGGGTGAACGCGAGGCGCTTGAAGAACTCCGCGCGATTGCTTCGAAAAATCGCGTGATGCGTTCGTTCATCGGCGCGGGCTATTCGGATTGCGTCACGCCGCCGGTCATTCAGCGGAACATCCTCGAGAACCCCGGCTGGTACACTGCCTATACGCCATACCAGGCGGAGATCGCGCAAGGCCGGCTTGAGGCGCTGGTGAATTTTCAGACCATGATCACCGACCTGACCGCGCTCGATATGGCGAATGCGTCGATGCTGGACGAAGCAACCGCCGCCGCGGAAGCGATGACGCTTTGCCGCAACGTGGTCAGCGGACGCGATCGGTTCTTCGTCTCGGACCGCTGTCATCCGCAGACCATCCAAGTCGTGCAAACCCGGGCCAAGCCGCTCGGCCTTGAGGTGGTCGTTGGCGATCACGCCACTTTTGATTTCACGCAGCCCTTCTTCGCCGCGCTGCTCCAATATCCGGCGACGGATGGTGAAATCATCGACTACTCGGAGTTCACGAAGCGTGCGCACGACGCCGGTGCGCTCGTGATTGTTGCCGCAGATCTCCTCAGCCTAACCGTGCTCCGCGCGCCGGGAGAATTCGGCGCTGACGTGGCGGTCGGAAATACCCAGCGATTCGGTGTGCCGCTTGGCTTCGGCGGACCGCACGCCGCGTATCTCGCGACCAAGGATGCTTACAAGCGTCACATGCCTGGACGGCTGGTCGGCGTTTCGCACGCTGCGGATGGAAAGCCAGGCTATCGCCTCGCTCTGCAAACGCGCGAGCAGCACATCCGCCGCGACAAAGCGACGAGCAACATCTGCACGGCGCAGGTGCTTCTCGCGGTCATGGCATCGATGTACGCGGTCTATCATGGGCCGCGGGGATTGCGCGCGATCGCGGAGCGGGTGCACGGTTTCGCGGCAAAACTCGCGGAAGGTCTCGAGCAACTTGGGTTCGAAATCGCGCACGAAGACTTCTTCGACACTATTCGCGTCGAACTCGGAGAGGCGAGCAGCAAAGACGTTCTGCACCGCGCGGAGAAGCACGGGATCAACCTGCGCTCGTTAGGCGAACACACCGTCGGCATCGCGCTCGATGAGACGACACGCGACGAAGATCTCGAGCAGCTCATGTCGCTTTTCCGCGGCACGAACGTGCGCGACTTCACCGACGATGAGCTGACCGGCGATCGTTTCCCGCTGCCGGAAGCGCTCATCCGCACGTCCGAGTATCTGACCCATCCGGTCTTCAACACTTACGAGACCGAGACGGAGATGCTGCGTTACCTCCGACGGCTCGAGGCACGCGATCTCTCGCTGACCACTTCGATGATTCCGCTCGGCTCATGCACGATGAAGCTGAACGCGACGGCGGAGATGTTCCCCGTGTCATGGCCGGAGTTCGCGAAGCTGCATCCGTTCGCGCCTGAATCGCAGACCGCTGGCTATCGCGAAATGTGTGATCTCCTCGCCTTGTGGCTCGCGCGGATCACCGGCTTCGCAGCGGTTTCCTTGCAGCCGAACGCTGGTTCGCAGGGCGAATACGCCGGTCTGCTCGCGATCCGCAGCTATCACGAAGCGCGCGGCCAGGGTCATCGCAAGGTCTGTCTGATTCCGCAATCGGCGCACGGAACGAACCCGGCGAGCGCGGTCATGGCAGGCTTCAAGGTTGTGCCGGTCGTGACGTCGAAAGAAGGCGACATCGACCTCGCTGATCTTCGCGTTAAAGCAGACCAGCACGCGGATGATCTCGCCGCGCTCATGGTGACGTATCCTTCAACGCACGGCGTCTTCGAGCCGGGCATTCGCGATGTTTGCGAGATCGTGCATTCGCACGGCGGGCAGGTTTACATGGATGGTGCGAACATGAACGCGCAGGTCGGTCTTTGCCGGCCGGGAGATTTTGGCCCGGACGTTTGCCATCTCAATTTGCACAAGACCTTCTGCATCCCACACGGTGGCGGCGGGCCAGGGATGGGACCGATCGGTGTGGCCAAACATCTGGCGCCGTTCCTGCCGGATGGGGAGACGGTCGGGCCGGTTTCGCAGGCGCGCTTCGGGAGCGCGAGCATCCTGACTATCTCCTGGATGTATATCCGAATGATGGGCCCGATTGGCCTAACG
>JALZAD010000398.1 GCA_030948555.1 Verrucomicrobiota bacterium
ACCCCGTGGCCTAACGAGCGATACTGCCTCGGGGTCCCTCGACTCCGCTGCGCTCTGCTCGGGATGACGAACGCGATCAAACAACGGCTCGGGCGCCTCTTCCTCGACATGCCACATCGCATCCCGACGATGCGCGGCGAAGCAGTTCAACGCCCCGATCAACGCCAGCGCGCGCAGCTTCTCCTTCGGCAACGGCACGCGGCGCTTGAAATCATCGAGCGAGACGAACGGCACCGCGTCCCGTTGCCTAACGAGTTCTTCCGCGTGCTCCTGGCGGAAGCCACTCACCACACAAAAGCCGAGTCGAATCGTGTCGTCGGACAAAACGGTGCAGCGCCACTCCGACTCCGCAACGCTCACCGGCTTCACCTTCAATCCATGCCGCGTCGCATCCTTCACGATCGTAGCCGGCGAGTAGAAACCCATCGGCTGGTTGTTGATCAGGCTGGCGTAAAACTCCGGCGCGCGATGCAGCTTCAGATACGCGCTGCCGTAAGCCAGGATCGCGAAGCTGATCGCGTGGGATTCCGGAAATCCGTAGAGCGCGAACGACGTAATCGATTGCAATATTTTCTCGATCGCTTCCGGCACAACGTCGTTCCGTTCCATCGCGGCGCGCAGCTTTAAGCCGATCCGATTCATCCGCTCCTGCGAACGATGGAAGCTGAGCGCGCGCCGCAATTCCTCGGCTTCTTCGCCGGAGAAGTTCGCCATGATCATCGCGATCTTCAGCAACTGCTCTTGGAACAACGGCACACCGAGCGTGCGGCCAAGCACCGGCTCGAGCCGCGGATCCATGAAGGTCACCGGCTCTTTGCCTGCGCGGCGGTTCAGGTAGGGATGCACCATGTCGCCCTGGATCGGACCCGGCCGAATGATCGCCACTTCGATCACGACATCGTAGAAACACGCCGGCTTCATCCGCGGCAGCGTCGCCATCTGCGCGCGGCTTTCGATTTGGAAAACGCCGAGCGTGTCCGCCTTGCTCATCATCTCGAAGGTGGGCGCGTCGTCCTTCGGAATGTGCGCGAGATCAAGCGGTCGTCCGCGTTCGCGACACAGCTCAAAGGCATCTTGCATGACCGACATCATGCCGAGGCCTAACAAGTCCACCTTCACCATCCCGAGATCTTCGCAGTCGTCCTTGTCCCATTGCGCAACCACGCGGCCGGGCATCGATGCATTCTCCAGCGGCACGAATTTGCTCAGCTTGTTCTGACAAATGATCATCCCGCCCGAGTGCTGCCCGAGGTGGCGCGGCAGGCCGTAGATCGCGCTGTAGAGCGAGATGAACGCCGGCATTCGTGGGTGCTCTCGCGGCAAACCCGCCTGCTCGATTTGCGCCGGCAAATCCATGGTGTGTGGGAAGTCGCCGCTCGCGAAGAGATGCGAGAAGCGATCGCAAATACTCGGGGCAAAATTCAGCGCCTTGCCGATCTCACGCGCTGCGCTGCGTCCGCGATAGGTGATCACATTCGCGGTCATGGCCGCGCCGTGTTTGCCGTAGCGACGATACACTTCCTGGATGACCTGCTCGCGCCGATCGCCGCTCGGCAGATCGAGGTCGATGTCGGGCCAGCCTTTGCGGCTCTCGTTTAGGAACCGCTCGAAGACGAGATTGTTGCTCACCGGATCGACCGGCGTAATCCCGAGGCAGTAACAGACGGCGCTGTTCGCCGCACTGCCGCGACCTTGCACCATGATCTCTTGCTCGCGGCAGAAATTCACGATGTCCCAGACGATCAGGAAGTAGCCGCTGAACCCGAGCCGGATGATGAGCGAGAGCTCGAACTCGATCTGCTTTTTCACCTTCGCGCTCATCGCTTCGTAGCGTTGTTGCGCGCCGAAAAGCACGATCGTGCGCAGGAATGAATCCATGTTGTGCCCGCCAGGCACGGGGAACTCCGGGAATTCGTAGCCGATGTTCTCGAGCGAAAACGTGAGCCGATCCGCGAGCCGTTCCGTGTTCGTGATCGCATCAGGCAGATCGCGAAAAAGCGCGCGCATCTCGGCGTCGCTCTTCAGATGTCGCTCTGCATTTTGGGTGAGCAATTTGCCCGCGGCATCGAGGTGCGTGTGCTCGCGGATGCAGGTGAAGACGTCGAGCACTTCGCGAGCTTTCGGCGTGGCGTACTGCACGCCATTCGTCGCGATGACCGGAAGACCGAACTGCGTCGCGAGATCGCACAGCTCGCGATTCACACGCTCCTCACCGCGCACGAAATGCCGCTGGATCTCGACGTAGACATTCTCCCGGCCTAACGAGTCGATGAGTCGCTGCGCGTAATCCGCTGGCGTCTGAGGAGCGCACGCTTGCAGCGTGCTGGCGAATTCGTCCCGAATTCGCGAACTTTTCAAAGCAGGCCTCTTTGCCTGCGAGTCGTTGCTCTCGAGCAAAGTTCGTCGTCGCAAAATGCGGCGACCAGCACCCTGCAAGGGTGCGCTACCCAGAGTTCCCAGCAACGCGATCAAGCCCTCAGCGAATTTCGGTAGCTCCTCCCACGTCACCGCGATTTGGCTTTTCACGTCGCTGCGCAGATGTGCCTGCGTCAGGAGCGAACAAAGGTTCTCGTAGCCGCCTTTGGTCGCGACGAGCACTGGCAGGACGCTCCCGTCCTCCATTGTTAATTCGCAGCCGACAATCGGCCGCACATTTTTCTCCCGCGCGGCAGTCGAGAATCGCTGCGAACCATAGACGCCGTTGCGATCGAGCAACGCGATCGCCGGCATATCCAGCGCCGCCGCGCCTTCCGCTATGTGCTCAGGAAACGAAGCGCCGCGGAGAAAACTAAAGGCACTGCAGGCGTGGAGTTCGACGTAAGCCATACGCTGCTGATCGTCATCTCGAGCGGAGCGCCAGCGTGCTCGAGAGACTCCATCCATTCGTCATCTCGAGCGGAGCGAAACGAAATCGAGAGACCCCGTGGCAGGACCAGTCGTTAGGCGACGGGGTCCCTCGACTGCGCTCGGGATGACTTGTTAGGGCGTCAGTCATAGATGCCATCGATCTGCCACCCGCTCGCTTCTTCGTGGCAGCGACAAAGCGCGCCACTCGCAAGTTGCAGATCCCACTCCGCATGCGCCCACGCTTGTTCGTCCCACCAATTCCCCGATGCCTTGAACGGCCCATCTTCTCCGACAACTTCGCCCTGAACTTCCGCGCTACGCAGGTGCGCAGGTTTGCCTTCGTCCAACAAAACTGCCGCCGAAGTTTGCGAACGGAAGCGCCGCAGCGCAGGCGCGTTGTAGCCGGGATCGTTGATCCCGGTAGCGCCGGCATGGCTACCTGTACGAAAGCCGGGATCACCGACCCCGGCTACAACTTCCCATCGGAATGACTCCATCCGGAATGCATCGGCGCGATGCGTCTCTTCCATGACAGGCGTGCCGACGCGCTCCGCGCCTAACAAGCCGGTCAGACGCGCGAGGGTTTCACAAAGCTGCGTCGGATCGCGCAGTGCGCTTTCGAATAAGCTGAATTGTTGCCGCGCGGCTTTCGTCGGCTGCGCTTCGAGCGAGAGCGCGATGATGGGCGACTCCGATTTAAAATTCTCCAGATGCGTGTGCAGCATGCGGAAGAGCACTTCCACGTTGTTGCTCGGCTCCGGGATCTTGAAGAGATGCTCGTAGGAAGTTTTGTCGCTGAAGTTGATGTGCAGCTTCAGTTCGCGCGCGACGACATAAAGCGCGCCGAGACGCACGGAGAACTGCTCGAGGAAACGCCGCAGGATAAAGAGCAGCGGCTCCATCGTTTCGATCTCGTTCTCGAACTCGAACGTCTCGGCAAAGACTTCCGGCGGCTGGACGAGCTTGAGCAGGCGCGTGGCTTTGCCATTGGCGCGTTCCCACATGCGCACCGCGACCGGCCCGAGGCGATTCGCGAGCTGTTCCTTATCCAGCGCGGCGAGTTGGCCTAACGAGTGGATGCCCCACTTGTGCAGGATGGCGATGACATGTTGCTCGTCATTCCGAGCGGAGCGCAGCGGAGTCGAGGAACCCCGTGGCGTTACGCTCGATTTCGCGGCGAGGTCCTTAGACTCCGCTGCGCTCCGCTCAGGATGACGGCTGGATACAGACTGCGGTCGGGGCCGAACGGTTTCCCATTTCTTGCTGATCGAAATGGGCGGATGACAACAGCTCCCGACTTCGCCCTTCATTGCCGTCGCGGAAGCAGGCGCGCCTTCACTTCATCGGAAAGGGACGAGCTCGCGATCCAGGCGCTGGCCCGATTCGCATCCGTCTTCAGCCACGCCGCGGCGACAGATTCCATCTGGCTGTTGCGCGTGCCTTCATTGGCAATCGTCTCCGCCCATTGCGCCGCGGTCGCCGGATCGCTCGAGGCCACGCGCTGCGTGTAGGCGGTCACCGCCGAGTCACGCGACGGTCCGCTCGGCAAAGTCGCAAGCCACGCACCGGCGCCGTATGGATCGTTTTGCGACCAGCGGTTCATCACGTTTTCGAAAACCTTCGCGCGCGTCTTTCCCTCTGGAAACGAAGCTGCCCAACGACTGGCCGACTGCGGATCTTCCCCGGCCCATTGCCACGCGATCGTGCCGCTCGCGTTCACCTGCGCTTCGCCGGACATCTGCGTCACGAGCCGCGCTGCTTCGCGCGGATCACTTTCCGCCACGACCGCGACGATGCCGGGCAGAACGGTGTCCCGCCCGTTCGCGTCCGGCATGCTCGTGGCCCAACGCAAGGCCGCCTGCGGATCGTTCCGCGCCCATTGCCGCGAGACGCTTTCGAGCATCGCCTTGCGTCCGTCTGCTTCGCTCGTGCGGAGCGCGAACGCCGCCGCGGCCTGCGGATCGGCATCGCTCCATTGCGCGATCACATTCGTTAGGGCGTTTTGCCGCGCCTGGCCCGCGGGCAGTTTCTGCGCCCAGAGGACGGCGCTTTGGACATCGCTATTCGCAAGCTGCATCGCGACCGCGGCGGTGGCGTCTTCCTGCACCTTTCCCGCCGGCATGCTTGCGACATACTCCGCGGCGGCGTTAGGATCGGCTTGCGCCCAACTCGTTAGGGCAAATCGCACGGCGTTGCGTTGTGCATCGCCGGCCGGTTGTTGCTCAGCCCAGGTGAGCGCGGAGCGCGGATCGGTCGTGGCCCATTGCCGCGCGATGTTGCCGATCGATTGATCGCGCACCGAACCGGCGGGCAACTCATTGATGATGGACGCGGCGCGTTGCGGATCTTTGTTCGCCCAGCTCGACAAAATATTCTGCAGCGCGTTGTTCCGCCCTTGTCCGGTCGGCAACGTATTCGCCCAGGCAAAGGCTGCTTCGGGATCCTGGTTCGCCCAGTTCGATCCGATCACCTGAATGGCTGCGTCGCGACTCGCGCCCGGTGGTAATTGCGACGCGCGTTCCGCGGCCGCGACGGGATCGCTCGCGGTCCATTTGCTGAAGATGGGCCAATAAAGATTCTGGCGCAGACGACCGGCCGGAAGTGTCTGGAGGAAATCGAGCGCGCGCTGCGGATCCTTGTCGGCCAGCGCGGAGACAATCGTCTGCATCGCTTGATCGCGCGCAGGACCGGCCGGCATTTGCTGCGCCCATGTCGTAGCCGCGCTTGGGTCGCGTTCCGCCCAGCCGGCGACGGCACTGGTGATCGCCCAATTGCGCGAAGTCCCCGGTGCGAGCGCCTGCACGTAAGCGATTGCGCCCTGCGGATCGAACTCGGCCCATCGTCCGACGACGAGCGAGATGAGCATGCTTTTCTCCTGCGGCTTCTGCAGCGTCTGCACAAAGCCGAGAACGTCGCGGACGTTGTTCGGATCGATCGCATCCGCGAGTTTGCTGAAGGTCGCGTAGGTATGGCGGCTATTCGGCCGGCCGAGCGCAGCTTTCATCTTGGCGATGATGTCTTCGCTCGCGTGCGAATCACTTCCTGCTGCCTGGTCTGGCGTCTCTGATTCGGCCTGAGTTACGGGCGCTGGTGTGGGGTCGACGGTTTGCGCTGTCGTGCTCGTGGAAGTGTTCGATGAGGTAGAAGCGGTGGTCGGCACAGCGGTCGACGCTACCGGCGCGGACGAAGTGTAGTGGCCGATCACGATCCCGGCGCCGAGCGCGGGGAGAGCGACAAGGATCGGCAGGAAGCGCTTCACGTCAGTCATGTAAGGCATGGTAGAATATGTTCAAGTGATCGTATGTGATCACAGAGACGAAAGATCGAAGAGCCACAGATTAACACGGATGAAACACGGATTCAGAGAAGCTGCGCGCCCGTCATCCCGAGCGGAATGAAGCGCAGCGAAATGCAGTCGAGGGACCCGGTGGCCTAACGAGCGATTTTTTACCGCTACGGGGGCTACGGGGTCCCTCGACTCCGCTGCGCTCCGCTCGGGATGACTATGCGC
>JALZAD010000093.1 GCA_030948555.1 Verrucomicrobiota bacterium
ACGATCAGCAACATATTCGTTGTAGTGTTCCAGGAATCATTCACCGACGTTCAAGCGGCGGTCGCTTTCTTCTCAGACGACGTGCTTGATCTTGGAATAATTCAGCCGGAGGAAGTATTCGGCTTTCGCTTTTTAACAGCGGAGTTGAAGGTCGAAATCACCGCGACTAACCACCGCGCAGGAGACAGTTTCCGCTTCGATGTTGTAACAGCGGCTGTGCCGGAGCCATCGGCTATGACGCTCGTGCTCGTCGGCGCAATCGTCGTTGTCGGCACTCGGATCTGTCGCCGCTGGCTTCTATAAAACGAGGCAGCAGAAGGGGTCAGCTCCATAATCTCGTCAGAAAGGCTGGACGCGGTCGGAGCGTGGGCGGCACAATCACCCGATGCCGCGTACAGCATGGGGCCGAGTTGTCCGGAGCGGTCTCTGATTCGATTGTTCCCGCTCCCTCAGCCGTTGGCCTTGCCGTCCATGTCGCGGCTGCCCAGCCGGTGATTCGGACCGCAAAAGGTTTCTGCGCACGCTCGGGGAGATCTGTGTTTTATCAGCCGCGCAAAAAGTTCACTGATCTAAGCACGCATGCCCGCCAGCCTATGGCTTCGCGTCCTTGCCCCAGATCTTCTCCAGGTACGAGACGCGCCCCGAGCCGACGTGATACGCTTCGTACTCGCGCGGATTCTTCTGGTAGTACTTCTGGTGATATTCCTCGGCGGGATAGAACGGCGTCGCCGGCAGGATCTCGGTGGCGATGGGTTTCTGGAATTTGCCTGATTCGCCGAGCTTCTTTTTCGATTCCTCAGCCGCGCGTTTCTGCTCGTCGTCGCTGTAGTAGATCGCGGTCCGATAACTCAGGCCAATATCGTGAAACTGCCCGTCAGCCTGCGTCGGGTTGATGTTGCGCCAGAAGACATCAAGCAACTGATCGTAGGTAACCTGCGCCGGATCGTAGGTGATCTGGATCGATTCGCGATGCTGCGTGCGATGCGCGGAGACGTCGCTGTAGTTCGCATCCGTTTGCTTGCCGCCGGTGTAGCCCACCACCGTCTTCGTGACGCCTTTCACGTGATCGAACGGCTCCTGCATGCACCAGAAACAGCCGCCGGCGAACACTGCTGTCTTTGTCTCCTGCGCAAACGCGCCGCTCAGTAAGGCCGCGGTGAAAGCGAAGGCGATGAGTAGTCGTTTGAACATGATTGGTTATTCGTCGGGTTCCGCGGTTCGGTTGCTCTTGCCGCGCGGATCGCAAACTATTCGGTTATGCGGACGAATACGCGAACCTTTGCTGACGCCGAGCTCGTGCCCAGCTTCGTCGCGCCGTTCGATCTCGAGCTCGTCTTCGATCGCCGAGCGCCGCTGGAAGTCGATCTCGGGTGTGGCGACGGCGCCGTGCTTGTCGCGCTCGCGCAGCAGAATCCTGAGCGAAATTTTCTGGGCGTCGAGCGGCTCTTCGGTCGCGCGCGCAGCGCTTGTCGGAAGATCGGCGATGCCGGGCTAACGAACGCGCGCGTGGTCCGGGCCGACATTTTGCACGCGCTTCAAGATCTATTGCCGCGTGGATCGGTTGATGTGTTCTACCTGTTGTTCCCAGATCCGTGGCCGAAGCGTCGGCATGAGACGCGGCGCACGTTCAACCCCAACTTCCTTCGCACGGTTTCGGATGCACTCGCGCCAAATGGAATGCTGCGCGTCGCGACCGATGACGCGGAGTACTTTCGCGCGATGGAGCGGATCGCGGCTGATGTTCCTTTCATGGAGCGCGCCGATGATGCGGCCGAGCTTCCGATGAGCACGTTCGAAGCGCGCTTCCGTGGGGGTGGCTTACCCATTCACCGCTTGTCGCTGCGAAAGGTCTGATCGCGCGCGAGGAAGGGGATCGCTTCCCAGCGCTTGCGATAGAAGCGCAGGGTGACGGCGCCGGTTTGGTCCTGCCGAAAGAGTTTTATCCCGCGCGATTCCACGTCGCCGGCCCAGTCCTCTTTTACCTGCTCGTTCTGCGGGAACTCCACGGAGGACGCAACGATGAGCTGCGGATGCACCGCTTTGAGAAACTCCGCCGAACCAGATGGCGCCGAGTGATGCTGACCTTTGATCAGGACGTCGCTCTCGAGCGGCGTGGCGCTGGCGAGCAGCAGACGCTCGCTTGCTTCGCCATTATCGGACGTGAGCAGGACGCGCGTCTGGTTTGCGATCGTGAGTTGCACGACGAGCGCCTGGTCATCGGCGGTCGAGGCCTTGAACTCGTTAGGCGGAAATAGAATCCGCGCGCTGACGTGCCGGCCGATTGCGATGTCTTCGGCGGCCGCGCAGGTGCGTCGCGCAAGGTGCTCCTGGTCGAAGGTCGCAATCATCGCGCGATGCGTCGCGGAGCGATCAGGCGCGGGGTTGTCGATGATCTGCCGCGGACGAAAAACGCGCGCGACGTTCGGCGCGGCGCCGATGTGCGCGGCGTCGCCGTGGGTGAGGATCAGGCCGTCGAGACGATTGACGCCGCGCGAGCGGAGGTAGTTTCGAACGATGCGCTGGAACTCGCGTTGCGAGCCGCAGTCGATCAGCCAATTCGAACCGCCATCGCGGACGTGAATGGCCGCACCAGCGCCGAGATCGAGCGCGGTGATTTCCACTTCCGCGCCAGTCGAGAGATGCGGCTGGCCGAAGTAGAAGTGGCCGGCGGGCAGACGCGCGAACAGTCCGACTGCGCCGAGAATGACGGTGGCGAGACTCCAGTTCGCGTTGTTGAAAATGACCGCGAGAGAGATGGCAACCGGACTAACGAGTAATGACATCAATCCAACGGCCATGACGAAGAAGGCGATCGGAACGACCACCACATTCGCAAGCGGGGAGACGGGCGTCACGAGGTAGAAGTAGGGCAGAATCAGCGGCACTGAGCCGAGCCACGCGGCGAGCGAAACAGATGCGCCGCGCGCGATGCCGTGCCACATCCATTGCCCGAATCGCTGCCCGGCGCTGTATAAGCTACGCGGCAGAAACGGGTCAGGACGAACCCAGTTCACGAGCGCCGCGTAGACGCGGTCCGCGAGCAAAATGATCGTGCTAACGACCGCGAACGAGAGCTGAAAGCCCATCGAGAAGAACTGCTGCGTGTCGTAGCAGAGGATGAGAACGGCGGCGGCCGCGAGGCTATTGAGCGGGAAGACGCGGCGTTCGAGAAACGCGCCCGCGAGGATGACAGCCGCCATGGTCGCGGCGCGCAGACTGGCCGTGTTCAGGCCGGTGATCGCGGCGTAGAAGAACAGCGCAGGCACGATCAGGCAGATCGCGGCGCGTCGCGGAATGCGGAGCACGCTGGCGATGATCCAGAGCAGGTAGGCAACCATCCCGACGTGCAGACCCGCGACCGCAAAGAGATGGATGGTGCCGGTTTGTTGGAACTGCTCTTCCACTTCGTCCGGCGTTTCGTCGCGCAAACCGAGAACGATTCCGGTGATCAGGCTGCGTTGTTCGAGCGATTGCTCGAGGCCGCGCGAAAGAGCCGCTTCCAAGGCGCGTCGCGACTTCTGCGCCGCGGCGACGATTGGATTCGCGCCAGGATGCCCAAGGATGTGCCCGTTCTCGCGATAGCGACTAACGAATGCGGTGCGCACATCGCGGCGCGCAAGAAAGGCGCGCATGTCGAACTCGCCGGGATTGCGCGGGCCTTCCACCGGCGCGACGACACCGAACAACTGCACTTCGTCGCCATAGGTAACCGCGCCGGGCCAGCGTGCCATGAGGGTCGCACGATTCGGCTGCACGTGGCCGCTGCGCTCGAGCGCATTAAGACGGAGCAGGAACGAACTCATCCCGCGCGCCGAAGCTTTCGGCTCGCTGACCACGACCCCGCGAACGGTGAGCGCTTGCTTCGCGTCGCCGAGTTCTTGCGCGAGCAGCGCGCCTGGCGAATGCGTGACGCGCAGCGCGTGCGCAGTGAAGAAGCAGGTCGCAACGAACGCGTAAGTGGCAAGCGATCGCCTGGAGATGAGCGCAACCGCGGCCGCAGCGGCAACGCAGACGAACCCGACGACGGGATGCGGAAGCAGATCCGCGATGCCTATGCCGACCATCGCTGCGAGAGCGACGCCGATGAGCGGCTGACGCGGCCAGACCGTGGAGGTCGTCATGCCGGCCTCAGTCGCTAATTACCCCATCGAGAATGATGTCGTGCCCGGCGCGCGGAATGTCGTCCTGCAGTTGCAGCGCAAAGCAAACACCGATCTTCGCCGCGTCGCGCGCCCGGCCGGCGAGCAGCCGATCATAGAAGCCGCCGCCACGGCCGAGCCGATGTCCCTCCCGCGAGAAGGCGAGACCCGGCACGAGGATGTAATCGGGTGCGAACGGCAGCTCGAGTTCGTGCTCGTGGCGCACTGTTCGCGGGATGATCGCGACGAGCTTGTCCGCCGCGGCGCGCAGCGGAGCGATGTCCGGCTCGCTCCCCATCGGCGAGAAAAGCAGAACCCGTTCGGCTTTTCGCCACGCTTCCGAAGCGAGAATCTGGTCGCGGATTTTCGCGGAACGCGCGCTGCGCTCGTCCGCCGTCATGGCCCGCAAATCGCGCTGCATTCGCGCGCGTAAGACGATTTTTCGCGCCTCGATTTCCGCGGCGTTGCTCACGAAGGCGAAAGCTTTTGCTTCACCTGCGCGAGATTATATCCTCTCGGCGACAGTGCCGATTCCTTTTTCCAGAAAGAGCCCACGCAACGTCGTTCAAGCGACGGAAAACGGTGCCGGCGCGTCGGGCAAACAGGTCAGCCTGAAGCCGGGAACCGATTGGCATAAGCGGAATTTTCTGACCAGCGTTCTCATCCCTTCGCTCTTCACGAAGCGCGAAGGCAAAGGTGGTTTGCCGCTCTTCCCGAAGATCAAGGCGGGGGAGATCTGCATCACCTGGATCGGGCACGCGTCGTTCCTGATTCAGACCTCGAAGGTGAATGTGCTGATCGATCCGAACTGGTCGATGTGGCTCAAAGTCATCAAGCGATTGAAGCGGCCCGGCTTCGAAATTTTCCACCTGCCGGAGATCGATTTCGTCCTCGTCACGCATGCGCACTTCGATCACCTCGATCGGCGCACCTTGCGCAAAGTCGCGGCCGATCAGCCGATCGTGGTGCCGATCGGCGTGGGCAATCTGGTGCACGATCTCGGGTTCAACATCGTGCATGAACTGGATCACTGGCAGCGGGTGGAGCTGGGGCCGTTGTGCGTCACGCTCACGCCGGCGCATCATTGGGGCGCGCGCATTTTGCACGACTCGCATCGCGGCTTCGGCGGGTTCCACATCGAGGCGGAAGGCCGCTCGATTTTCCATTGCGGCGACAGCGCCTACTTCGACGGCTTCCGCGAAATCGGCGAACGCTATGACATCGAGACCGCGCTTCTGCCGATCGGCGCCTACGACCCGCCCAGCGGTCGCGAAGTTCACATGAATCCGGAAGAGGCAGTGCGCGCCTTTCAGGAGCTGCGCGCGAAGACGCTGATCCCGATGCATTACGGCACCTTCCGCCTCGGCTACGAACCGCTCGACGAACCACCGGCCCGGTTGCTGGCCTGCGCGCGTGAAGCGGGCATCGAAGAAAAGGTGCTCGTGATGAACGAAGGCACGCCGGTCGTTTTGTAGGGTTCGCGTGAAACGTCACGACTCCGCGCGGGGCGCGAACTCGCAGCGTCTGAAGCCCTACAACTTTCGTCAGGACTTGTTAGGCGCGAGCGCCGCCGGTCTGCTCGTCGTTATCTTCTCGCTCCTGCTGCTTGCGCACGATCCGCACATCTTCTGGTACGACGATTATCAGATCTCGATCCTGCCGGTCTTCGCCGACATCGCGCGGAGCTGGTCGGAAGGTCATTGGCCGCTGCTTAGTCCGTTCTCGTGGGTCTGCAGCAACCTCGCGGGCGAGTTTCAATACGGGACGTTCTCGCTCTTCGTTAACGCTGCGGTCATTCTGATCTGGAAGTTCCCGCTCGCGTTCGCGCAACAGGCTGCCGCGCTCTCGATCGTCCATTTGTTTGCACTCGCGACGGGCGCTTACCTGCTCGCGCGCGGACGCGATCTGGCGCCGCCGCTCGCGACGATGGTCGCGCTCGTCGCGGCCCTGAATGGCTGGATGATTTGCTGGGGCGCGAGCGATTGGTTCGGCGCGCTTGCGGCGTTCGCGTGGTTGCCATGGTCGTGGTGGGCGCTGGAGCGCACTGCGCGCGACGACGCACCGCGTGCCGGTAGCTTCGTCGCGGCGCTGTTTATCTATCTGCTCGTCGCGGGCGGGTTCCCTTACACGATCGTGATGCTGGCGCTGGTGACGGGCTGGATCGCGCTGCGTGCACTCGTTAGG
>JALZAD010000118.1 GCA_030948555.1 Verrucomicrobiota bacterium
CTGCAGCACCGTCCCGGCGAGATTCGGCGTCGGGGTGGTGCTGCCGTTGACCGTGAACTGCGTCTGCGAAAGTCCGCCATGCGGCGGTGGCGCAGGCGCCGTGCTCACGTTAATCCCGTAGGCGCCATGGTTGTCTCCTGGGACCGTGTCGTTGACCGCGAGATAGAGATGCGCGCCACCAGCTGGGATGGAAACCGTCTTTTCGTAGCCGATGGAAAACCAATCCGATCGCCCGGGGTTGGCCGAGAAAGTGCCGACGACTGCGCCCAAGCGGATCGTTGCGGGATCCAAGGTGTTGGTCGTCAGCTTGCCGGCGAAAGGGTAGCCGCTGCCGGAGCCGTCGTAATTAGCGCCGCCGCCGCTGAAATGATTGATGCCGTCGCCGCCATCCTGATTCGGGTAAGCAGCACCTGGGTTACAGAAAGTATAAGGACCGCTCGCAAGCGCTGCGAGCTCCCCATTCGGCCGCACCTGAAAACGCGAGTCGACTAGATCGCCCTGCCCAGTCAGACCAACCGTGACAGCTGTGCCTCCGCTGAAAACGCCGAGATCCAGCTTGTTCGAGGCACCGGTGGTCAGCGGGAGCGACTGCAGTGGAGGATCGAATTCTACCACATACCCCTGTCCAGTCCGGGTTTCGGAGGTGTCATTCCACAATCCATCGCTGCGAATCTCGACAACGTTCTCGTTGCCGGCGACCAGGTTGTTGTTCGGCTCGCCGGGTCCCCAATTTGTGTAGGCGAATGCCTCACCAGTAAGCCAGCCGAAGCCACCGGCAGGCTCAGGACTGCCCGCCGGCTGGTATGCGCCAAACCAAGTGGGAGAGGTCGAAAAGGACCCTGCAAAATTCGCGCCGAACTGACTTTGGATGAACGCGTTCTCTGAGGCGCTCGTCACCGTGGCGAGATAGCCCCGGAAACCCATGAACTGCCGCGCCTCCGCCGCGCTCCTCGCCTGTTGCCAGTTCCCGCTCTGCGCGACGTATTGATAATAGTGGCCGTTCTCCGGGTTAAGAATTTATCCGTAAGCCGGAGCGATCGCCGCCAGGATGCAGAGTGCATGAGCGACAATCGGACCTGTGACAGACGCCAAGGCGCGGCGCGGAGAAAGGATGGGTTGTGATTTCATAGACGAAACTGGACTGAGGCAAAGATTGCCCTTTCCCGTTACTCGCAGGAAATCCGTGCAATTTGGTTCACAAAATTTTCGGAAAAAATTATAGGCGCGGAATCTTCCTGAAAACCGGCCAGTCGGAGATGCCCCGCACCGGAACGACGGGGGCGCGCGTAGCGGTGCAGTAGTCGCCGCGGCGACGTTTCGGTTTTGCAATTTCGCGCATTCGGCTAGCGTTCGCGCGCCGATGTTTACACCGCGTCACGTCAAGCACAGCAAGCTCCTCCTGCGGCACGCGGAGAAGTATCTGCGTTACAAAAAGGATGTGCTGACGGACGCGCAACGCGCCGAGGTGCAGAGCGGCATCGACTCACTGAACGGTGCGTTGCGCGAGCGGAAGGGCGACCGGATCAAGGACGAGGCGGAGAAGCTGGACAGGAAGTTGCACGACCTCACGCCGGTGACGTGGGAAGCGCATTGGCGGGAGAATTGCGAAGTCATTCTGGTCGCGATCATCGTGGCGGTCGGGATCCGTTCCTACTTCCTGCAACCATTCAAGATCCCGACCGGCTCGATGCAGCCGACCTTGAACGGGATCATCGGTCACCCGATGACGGAGCCGCCGCCGAACGTGCTTCAGCAGGTGGCAGAATTTGTTTTGCGCGGGCGCAATTACATCAACGTGGTGGCGCGCGACAACGAGCGCATCTCGCAGATCGTCCCGAAGAAACTCGGCTTCTTCATCACCTTCTCGGAGATCATCACGGACCGCGGCAGCTACATGGTCTACTCGCCGCCGGACACGTTGCGGCAGGACTTCAAAATCGCGCCCGGACGCATGTATCAACGCGGCGAAGTGATCGCGCGGGGCGCCGTCGATACCGGCGATCAGGTGCTGGTCGACAAGATGAGCTACAACTTCATCAAGCCGCATCGCGGAAACGTTTTCGTTTTCCGCACGGACAACATCCCGATGATTCCGGCTGACCCGGAGACTGGCGCGCCGTTTTACATCAAGCGGCTGGCGGGCGAGCCGGGCGACGAACTGCGGATCGATTCGCTGCATCTGTTTGTGAATGGCCAGCTCGCGCAGGGCCTCGGCTTCGAGCGGGTGATGGCGGCAAAGGACGGCTACCGTGGTTACGGGCCGGGGCGCGAATTCATGGGTGACCCGAGCAAGCTCTTCGAGGTCTCGCAGGCGCATTATTTCGCGATGGGCGATAACAGCTTCAACAGCTTCGACAGCCGCTACTGGGGCCCGGTGCCGCAGGAAAACGTGGTCGGCCGCGGACTCTTCGTCTACTGGCCGTTTCTACCGCATTGGGGTTTCATTCGTTAGGCCAGCAGATGCTCTCGGGCGTGCCGCGCGTTTATCCGCTGCTCGGCCTGTGCGGCGGTTATCTGGTCGTGCTGTTTTTCAATCCGGTGCGGCTCGCGCTGCGGGACGGCTTCCGTTGCATCATGCGCTTCAAGCGCGTCTGGCTCACCTTCGCGCTCCTTGGCTTCGCCTATTCGGTCTTTCAATTTGCGACCTTCACGCCGGTGCAAAGCGCGGCCGATCTCGACCTGAACCAGGTTGGTTCGCCTAACGAGTGGAACTGGCCGCGTCTGGCCGACGTCTGGCGCGAAACGCCACTGCCCGCGCTCGAAGGCGTCGCCGGCATCTTCGATAATGCGACCACCACCTACCCGCTTTCGGTCGTCGCCGCGCTCCTCCTCCTCTGCAACTGGCGCGGGTTGCACGGCGCATTGCTCGGCGCGTTGCAAAAGCGGTTTCGCCTTTGGGCTTACGCGATCTACCTCGTGGTCGCGCTGAGCGCCGTCGCATCGCTCTTCAAGCCGATCGTCTTCTGGCGTCTGCCCACCTGGCGCATGGTTCTGCCGGAGCGCATGCTCTTCCAGACCTCGGCCGCGGTCGACGCCATCGCTTCGATCTTCGAATATCTCTTCGGCGTCTATGTGCAGGTTTACCTGATCACGGTCTGCCTCGCCTGGATCAAGGGACTCAGCTTCACCGAGCAAGGGCTGTTTCAATTCGCCGTCCGCCGCTTCAGTTACGTGCTGAAATGGGCCGGCATCGTGGTCTGCGCGAGCTTGCTCATCGTGCGGCTGCCGCTCTTGCTCGCCTACTTCATCGACCTTCCCGGCGTGCTCGATTACCAGGGCAGCGAACGCTATGTGATGAGCGCGCTGCTCGTCCTCTTCTGCTCGGTGCAGATCTCGCTCACGCTGCACAACGAGAGCCTCAAGGCCGCGCTGCACGCGCACTTTGAATTCGTCCGCGCGAACGCTTCGCGGCTCATCTGGTTCCTTATCATCTGCGCGGTGCACTACTTCTTTCTCACCGCGATCGACGCCATCCTGCGCAGCGCCATCGCCGATCGCACCGTCGCCGTCATTCTCTGGCGAATCGTCTATGTCATCACGCGCGGCTTCGTCACCGGCTGGTTGCTCGCGAGCTGGGTCTGCCTGTTTCGCCAGTGCGAGACGCGGCGGATCAACCAGGAGACCTGGATTCAGTATTGATCTGCGGTGGACGCGAAGAAGATCACGCAGCGGAGTAAGTCGAACCTTGCGCTCGCCTTTGTCTCGTTAGGCAAAGAACGCCGCGGCGACATCACGACGTTCTACGCCTTCTGTCGGGTGATCGACGATATCGCGGATTCCGATGAACGGACCACGGAGCAAAAACACGACTCGTTAGGCGCGTGGCGGCGCTGGTTGTCGCAGCCGGAAGCGAAGGAAGACGCACTGGCGAACGAAGTCCGTGCCTTGATCGCGAAGTATCCCCTCACCCCGGCGATGTTCGAGGAGATCATCGATGGCGTAGAGATGGACCTGAGCATTTCGCGTTACGCGACCTGGGACGATCTGCGCCTCTACTGCTATCGCGTGGCGAGCGCGGTAGGGCTGGTCAGCATCGAGATCTTTGGTTACCAAAATCCGCGCTGCAAAGAATACGCGGTTGAACTCGGCCTCGCCTTGCAGACGACGAACATCATTCGTGATGTGGGCAAAGACATGCGGCTCGGACGCATTTACCTACCGCAGGATGAACTCGCCCGCTTCGGCTACTCAGAGGCGGAGCTTCTCGCCGCGCAGCACAGCGAACGCTTCCTCGCGCTCATGAAATTCCAAGCGCGACGCGCCCATGAATTCTACGCGAACGCGGCCCGCCTCCTGCCGCGGAAAGATCGTCGCTCGATGGTCGCGGCCGAGATCATGGCCCGCGTTTATCGCGCGCTGCTGCGCAAGATCGAGCGGGACGACTTCCGCGTTTTCGAGGTCGACTACCGCCTGAACAAGCTCCAGAAAACCGGCCACGTCGCGGGGCAGCTGCTGCGTTTGCGCTGAATACGGCGAAGCGCGCGTCCGTCCATCATTCCACTGCCGAATAGGCAGCGAAAGAAACGAACTATGATGAACAAGAAATCTTTAGCAGTTGTGGCGCTCGCTCTGAGCGGCTTGAGCGCTTTGACCTCGTGCGAAACCGCCACCGGAACGGGTGCGCTCATCGGAGCCGGAACGGGCGCGGTGATCGGCAATTCTGTGGGCGGCGGACGCGGGTATTACCGCGACGGCGGTAACGCTGGCAACACGATCGCTGGGGCCGCCATCGGCGCCGGGGTCGGCGCTCTCAT
>JALZAD010000119.1 GCA_030948555.1 Verrucomicrobiota bacterium
GGTAGAACCACCTCGCGCCGGTGATGTAACGAAGCCCCTCGTGCTGCCAGACGGGAAGGCTCTGGACGAGGAAGATCAGCGTCAGCGCGCCCACCGTGACGAGAGCGACGGCTGTAAACAGCCAGCTGAGCGCCCGCGTCACTTCAGCTGCTCAAGCGCGAGATAGCCGTGCTTCTTCACCAGCTCCTGCCCGCGTGCCGAAAGCATGAAGTCGACAAATGTTTTCGCGTCGCCCTGCGGCTCGCCGTTTGTGATCAGAAAGAGCGGCCGGCTCATCGGATACTTGTGCGTCGCGATGTTGTCCGGCGTCGGCTGAATGACTTCGTCGTTTTCGGTTTTGATGCCGAGCGCGAACACCTTCTGGCCATCAGCCCACGACGACGAAAGCTGGGAGAGCGCGCCGCGTGTCGAGCCGACTTTGTTGCGCGTCTCTTCATTGCCGCCCACTTCGGGGAAGCTCACCTGCGGCGCTTTTTTCGGGTCACCGAAAACCCAGTGCGCGAAGACTTCCCACGTCCCTCGGCCCGGCTCCTTGTTGAAAAACGCGTTCCGCTGCGGCTTGCCGCCGACATCCTTCCAGTCAGTGATCTTCCCTTCGTAGATGTCCTGCAACTGCTGCTTCGTGACCGCATGCACACCACCGTCCCAAACATCTTTCGAGACAATCATCGCGACCGCGTCTTCACCGATATGGATGGGATTGAACTTTACGTTGGGGTATTTCGCGCGATCGGCATCGCTCACCGGTTTCGACGACATGCCGATCTGCACCAGACCGTCGCCAACGCCTGAAATGCCGCCGGAGCTGCCACCCTGGGTGTCGACCTGAATGTCCATTTTGTTTTCCGCACGAAGGATTTCGGCAGCTTCCGCGGCCGGCAGGTTCACGGTGGTTGAGCCGTTGATCTTTAACGTGTCCGCGCTGGCGCCGATCGCGCCGCAAATGGTGAGAAGGAGAAGGAGCTTTTTCATAGGTCGAATCGGTATGCGTTAGAACATGAGCTGAAGACGCACGATCACTTCATCAAATTGATTTTCCTTGAAGGCGGCTTTGCCTTCGCGGAAGTCGGACCAGGTGTGGATGTAGTTCGCGAGGAGCTTAATGTCGTCGCCCTTGATGTAGTAATTTACGCCGCCAGTGATGGAGTGGATGTCGTCGTTAGCCAGCTGGTCCGGGTCGAAGCTTTCCCACTTCGCGACGAGCTGCAGCTTTTTCGGAACAACGAAGTAACTGCCCTGCACGTAGTAGCCGTCGGGCTGAAACTCCGCGAAGTTTGGCGCGATGTTGCGCACGGTGCGCGGGCGGATGCGTTCCTTCATGTACTCCGCGACGAGGTCGAACGGGCCGACGTGCAGCGTGCCGTCGATACCATAAGCGTCGCGTTCGCCCGCACTGGTGAGGGTGTAACCGGCAAGCGAGCCATCACTCGTTTCGCGCAGCGCGGGCGAAATCGTGGTGCCGCTTTCGTCGCGACTCGTTAGGCCGTTGACCCCAAATTTCAGGCTCGCGTCGTTGTTCAGGATTTTCGATTTCAGCGCCTGTACTTCAACGCGCCCGACGTACATGAATTCGTTGTTATCGTTCACGGTGATGTTGCGACCGGTGCCATTGAAGATGCCCGCGTAGTAGGTCAGCAGGTCCTTCTGCTCCGGCATCACGCTGGCAAATGGCTTGCCCCAGACCTGCACGCCGATCTGTCGCTCCGGCGTTAACGCGGTCGTCACGAGGCTGCGCTCGTTCACAAACAGCTTCGTGTCCGGAGTGAGTTGCTCGAGCCCGAAAGGCGCCTTGTACTGGCCGACCTTGACGTTGAACTCTGGCACGCGGTGCCAGTTCACGAAGAGGTCGGTGCCGCCGAAAGCGGTGCGCGTTGAGTTGCTCGCCTGTGTCACGCCGCTCGGGTCGCGCACGGTTAAGCCGACATCGCTCTGTGCGAATTCACCTTCCAGTTTGAACTCGAACTGCTCTGCGTAATCGCCACTTGCATTGATGCGCGCGCGTCGGATGCGAAAGCGATCCTTGATCTCGCCATTGGCTGGTTGAAAACGGCCTTCGAAGGCAAAAACATCACCCGCTTCATACTGCGCCTGAATGAAACCACCGAGGGTCAGCTTGAGCTCGGAAGCGGCGGCAAACACCGGGACGGTTTTCTTTTCCTCTTTCACCGTTTTCGTCTCCACGACTTCCTTGCCGGAGAAATGAGAAGAAGGTTCCGGCGCCTTCGCCGCAGCCGCAGGCGCTTCTTTGTGCTTCATCTGACTGAGTTCCCGCTCAAGGTCAGCATTGCGTTGCTGCAGGGCCTGAACAGCGCGTTCCAGTCGATCGAGCCGATCAGCCTCTGTCTGCGCATGTGTGGGTAGCGCGAGCAGGGCGAACACAGCTACCGCGAGAAGAAGAGTAAGTTTCTGCATATGCGCGCTCTGGCATATGCGGTCAGCGGCTGCGCAGGAAGCGAAAACTTTAGTCAGGCAGCTGATTCATCCGAAAGGTGCAGCAGCCGAAATCGAGCGTGAGACCTTCCCGCTGAATACGCCGCCGCAGCGACTGCGCGATGAAATACTCACGGCGCGAACCGTCCACCCTCACGTCGACGATGCCAGCGTTCTTCAGCACGCTCAGGTGCTTCGAGGTGTTGTATTGCGGAATGGCGAGCTGCTCCGTGAGATCATTCACGCTCAGGTCGCTCGCGAGCAGCGCCTTTACGATGCGCTGTCGCGTGCGATCGGCCAGCGCCTTCAGCACATCGGAGCAATCCTCAGCCGCCACGCGAGAACTCTGCGCGGCCGCGCGCGAAATCACAAGGATCGCTCAGCAGCAGCTGCCGCCATCGCAGCACTGCGATGCGTCGGTCGTGACCTTGTAATCCTGCCCCTTGGTTTCCTTTGGGTGGCGCAGCGCGGTGCGTGAGCAATCGAACGGCTTCGCTTCATCGAGCGGCACCGGCGTGAGCGGCCCAATGAACTCGAACGAATCCTGATAGGGCGCCTTGCGATAGATGTTGTAGGTCTTGTCGCAAACTGCGTAACGCCGGCCGCGTTCCATGCGGTGATTGTCGTCGTCGAGCACTTCGCGGAATGGACCCTTGTAGATGACCGCCTGGTTGCGCTCCACGCACGGACCTTGTTTGCCTTTGAACGCCTCAATGGTGACCGAACGAAACTCGATCCCTTCTACCGTTTGCCAGGCCTGCTCGTCCCGCTTCAGAATCTGAACGCCGTAGAAACCGGCATCACTGAACGCACTGAGGAAACCGTCCTCCGTCAACGCTCCGGAGATACAGCCACTCCAAAGTTCCGCGTTGTTCTGCAACTCGGCCGAAACTTCCTCGTCGGAAACGATGTCCGAAATGACCGCGCGTCCACCAATCTTCAGCACGCGAAAGATCTCGGCGAAGAGCTGCTGCTTGGCTTTCGAGTCGACCAGGTTGAGCACGCAATTCGAGACCACCACGTCGACAGAATCGCTCGCGACCAGCGGGTGCTTCACACGGAGCTCTTGCGCGAGTTCGTCCGCGCGGAGGAACGAGGCGGCATCAGTGATCGGGCGCGCTTTCAACTCTTCATCGAGCTTCTCCAGATCGAGCGCGAGATCCTGGATGCGGCCTTTGCGGAACTCAACGTTGGCGTAGCCGATTCGCTCCGCGACAACTGGCGCATTGCGTCGCGCGACTTCGAGCATCTCGTCCGTCATGTCGACGCCAATCACGCGCCCGCTTGCGCCGACTACCTGCGCGGCGATGAAGCAGATCTTTCCCGTGCCGCTGCCGAGATCGAGCACGGTCTCGCCTTCGCGCAGGTACTTGCTCGGATCGCCGCAGCCGTAATCGCGCTCGATCACCTCCTGCGGAATCACTTTGAGGAGCTCGCGATCGTAATCGACCGGGCAACACAGCCTGGCTTCCATCGCTTGTGCTCCCGCGGCGTAACGTTCGCGGACGGCTTTCTCTGCGTTCAATGCTTCCATAAATTTTCCGGATTCGGACGCTAGCGATTCAGCACGCAGCCGACCAGTGCGTTTCTCTTCCGCTTGCCCTTTCGCGGCGGACGCTCAATCCTCGCGGCATGACATCGAAGGCGAATAGCGAGGTGCAACCGTATCTTTTCTTTGGCGGACGCTGCGAGGAAGCGCTCGAGTTCTACAAGAATACGGTGGGCGCGGAAGTGCAGATGCTGATGCGCTTCAAGGAAAGTCCTTCGCCGCATGGCCTGCCCGATTGTTTCGCAGACAAGGTGATGCACGCCAGCTTCCAGATCGGGCGCTCGGTTTTGATGGCGTCCGACGGGCGCTGCGAAGGGCCGGCGAACTTCGAGGGCTTTTCAATTTCGCTCAACGTCGCGGACGAAGCGGAGGCGGAGCGCGCCTTCAACGCGCTGGCCGAGGGTGGCTTGGTCAGCATGCCGCTGGAGAAAACATTCTGGGCGCCGAAGTTTGGCATGCTGGTCGATAAGTTCGGGCTCGGCTGGATGGTGTCCGTCATGCACAAGCCCGAAGGCGGCGGGTAGCGGATGTGCTGTAGCCGGCGTCGCCGAGTCCGGCTACAGCGCCACATTTCGGGCGGTTAAGGCTGTGCAATCCCGGCGGGCAAGATACAAAAGCGGGCTCCCCGGATGAAACGCCTGCCCATCGCCATCGTCTTCGCCCTTGCGACACAGCTCGCTCCGTCGCTCCACGCGCAGGACAACATTCTCGACCTCACCGCACTCGCGAACTACGCCGCGCAAACCAAGCCGGCCTACATCACGAAGAGCAACACGCCGGGAACCAATCCGATTACCGACGCAGGCGCGACGCTCGGCCGCGTCTTGTTCTACGACAAACGACTGTCACGCAACGACACGGTCAGCTGCAGCTCTTGTCACCAGCAGGCGCGCGCCTTTGGCGACGCAGCGATCGCGAGCACCGGCGTTTCCGGTACGACCACCCGCCACACCACGCGCGTGATCAATCCGCGCTTCGGCACCGAGACGCATTTCTTCTGGGACGAACGCGCCACCAGCCTGGAGAACCAAGCCACTCAGCCGATCCAGAACCAGGTCGAGATGGGGTTTAGCGGAACGAGCGGCGATCCGACCTTTTCCGATCTCGTTCTGAAGCTCGCCGCGATCCCGGAGTATCGCGTTCTCTTCACGCTCGCATTCGGCACCGCCACGATCGACGAGACAAAAGTGCAGCGCGCGCTCGCGCAATTCATGCGCAGCATCCAGTCGTTCGATTCGAAGTACGACAGCGGCCGCGCCACGACGGGCGACAACACTCCGTTCCCGAATTTCACCGCCGGCGAGAATGCGGGCAAGCAGCTCTTCCTGAACCCACCCGGACCGAACGGCGCCGGCTGCGCGGCATGTCACCGACCGCCTGAGTTCGACATTGATCCGAACAGCTTGAGCAACGGGATCGTCGCCGCGATCGGTGGCGGAACGGACACGACGAACACGCGCTCGCCCAGTCTGCGCGACTTGATCGGACCGGCGGGAGAGTCAAACGGCCCGTTCATGCACAACGGTGCCTTCGCCACGCTGGCGCAGGTGGTGAATCACTACAACGCGATCCCGGCGAACACCGGCAATCTCGATCCGCGCCTGCGCAATCAGAACCTCAACCTCACGCAGGCGCAGAAGGACAACCTCGTTGCGTTTATGCAGACGCTGACCGGCACCAGCGTCTACACCGCGGAGAAATGGGCGAGTCCGTTTAGCGCGACAAGCAGTTTGACGCTCGCAGTCATGTCACCTGCCGGAGCGCGCGTGCAGAAGAACGCGAACGGCACCGCGACCTTGACCTGCAAGGTTGCGCCGGGTCTGCAGTACCAGCTGCAATCATCGACCGACCTCCTGACCTGGACGACGCAGGGCAACCTCACGCCGGATGTGAGCGGGAA